>DASQYQ010000404.1:0-2412 GCA_035639115.1 Sphingomicrobium sp.
ATCATCGGGCTCGACGCCTCGGGTGCGGTGCTCGCCAGCGCGAAAACCGGAATCGGGATCGAGGAAGTGCTCGACGCCATCGTCGCCACCATCCCGCCCCCGAAAGGCGACGCGGAAGCTCCGCTCAAGGCGATGCTCGTCGACAGCTGGTACGACCCCTATCTCGGGGTCGTCATCCTCGTCCGCGTCATCGACGGCTGCCTACGCAAGGGCCAGCAGGTCAAGTTCATGGCCGCCGGAACCACGCACCTCATCGACCGCGTCGGCTGCTTCCGCCCGAAGATCGAACAGCTTCAAGAGCTCGGCCCCGGCGAGATCGGCTTCATCACCGCGCAGATCAAGGAAGTCGCCGAGACCCGCGTCGGCGACACCATCACCGACGCGAAGAAGCCCGCCGCCGTCCCGCTCCCCGGCTTCAAGGAAGTGCAGCCGGTCGTCTTCTGCGGGCTATTTCCAGTCGACGCCAATGACTTCGAGAAGCTTCGCGACAGCCTCTACAAGCTGCGGCTCAACGACGCCTCGTTCACGTTCGAGATGGAGACGTCGGCCGCATTGGGCTTCGGCTTCCGCTGCGGCTTCCTCGGCCTGCTTCACCTCGAGATCATCCAGGAGCGGCTGATCCGCGAATATGACCTCGACCTAATCACCACCGCGCCGAGCGTGGTGTATCAGGTCCGGCTTCGCGACGGACAAGTCCACGACATCCACAATCCCGCCGACTGGCCCGACGCCAATGCAATCGAAGCGGTCGAGGAGCCGTGGATCGACGCCACCATCTATGTCCCCGACGAATATTTGGGCGCCGTGCTCAAGCTCTGCCAGGACCGCCGCGGGATCCAGAAGGACCTCACCTATGTCGGCACCGGAAGTCACGCCCGAGCGATGCTCCGCTACGAGCTTCCATTGAACGAAGTGGTGTTCGACTTCTACGACCGGCTGAAGTCGATCAGTCGCGGCTATGCCAGCTTCGACTATCACCAGGTCGGGCACCGCGAGGGCGATCTCGTCAAGATGAGCATCCTGGTCAACAACGAGCCGGTCGACGCGCTGAGCATGATCGTCCACCGAGCCAACGCCGAGGCCCGCGGCCGCGGCATGTGCGAGCGCCTAAAGGACCTGATCCCGAGACACTTGTTCAAGATCCCGATCCAGGCCGCGATCGGCGGCAAGATCATCGCGCGCGAGACGATCGGCGCTCTGCGCAAGGACGTGACCGCCAAATGCTACGGCGGCGACGCGACGCGGAAACGGAAGCTGCTGGAGAAGCAGAAGGAAGGCAAGAAGCGGATGAGGGAATATGGGTCGGTGTCGATCCCCCAGGAGGCGTTTATTGCGGCGTTGCGGATGGGTGACGAAGGTTGAATTTGGACCCGCCACCCAGATGTTTTTCCTAATCAGCTAGACCGCCCTACTTCGCTGCAGCCGAGCGGGAGTTCGTCGGCCCCAAGTCAGGGTCGCCTAACGGGGCATCGCGCTGGCGCGGTTCGAACTAAAGACGCCCATCACCGCCGCAAACCATCAGCAATCCACCCAATTGCCCTCGCGCCCGTGCGCGAGCATGGAGGCGCGATATGAAGACTCTCTGGCTGACTGCCGCGGGGGTGTTGCTGGCTTTGGCGCCCGCCGGCACCGCCGCGCAGACGGTGAGCCCGGGCGGGGTTCTGGCGCCGCCGATCCTGCAGCCGGGCGGCGGGTCGCTCTATCCGGGGAACGGGTCTCTCTTTCCGGCGCCCATGCGTTCGCAGGGGGGCGTGCGCGGGTCTGGTCGCGGCGCCGTCGGCAACGTTCACCATGGGCATCGCGGGTTTGCGAACGACGTCTTCATCTACGAAGAGCCGGACGTGGTTCATGACGTGGTGGTGGTTCACGACGAGGCGGCGGCTGCGCCCGAGCCTCCGCCGCCTCCTCCCGCCCCCCGGGAGCCTTATGTGATCGGCCGCAGCTACGGATCACTGCCGGGCGGGTGCATGAAGATGATCGAGGGCGGGGCGTCCTACTTCCACTGCAGCGAGGGATGGTACCGGCAGGTGGGAGCGCTCTATCGCGCGGTGGCGGGGCCTTAGGCTCAATCATGCCGTCAATGCGTGAATCCGTGACGTCCGACGGGTCCCGCTCGCTTTAGGTTGCCCCCCCGCCGGCCGAGTGGGCAACGGCTCGTCGACACAAGTCACGGTCGCAATGCGGCGCCGCCTTGTCCCCGAGCGATTGCTTGGAGTGGGCCCGATTTCGGCGCGGGGAGGGAGTTGGTCCATAACCAGCGGTCTGGCTGCTCGGTGGCAGCTTCGGAGAATTCCAGGCTGTTGAGCGAGAGGTTGCGCATGTTCGGCGCTTCGGGCTGCCTTCGGTCATTCTTCTTCCTCGTCGACGAACAAGGGCCTTGGCCGATGCGCCCGCTCAGTCGGCCCGGAGGTC
>DASQYQ010000405.1:0-2350 GCA_035639115.1 Sphingomicrobium sp.
GCCTTGCGGAAGGTCTCCTCGTGGGCGCGGTCGATCAGCCGGTCGGTGTTGCATTGGAGGACGAGAAGGTTGGTGATCGTGCGGATGTAGGCGACGAGGTCTCGCATCTCCTGCTCGCTGAGATAGTAAAGCGCACATAACGCAGTCACCACATCGAACCGGCCGAGGCCAAGGCTCGGCAAGTCCGCGAACGATGCGTGGATGCAGCGAAAATCATAGCTCCGGTTGTCGAGCCATTCGAACGCTGCTTTGAGGACCAGCGAATTGCGAACCTTGTTCTCGTCATACTCGATGCCGACCGCCGACGCCGCTCCGTGCCGAAGCATTTGAAGCGGATTGAGGCCGACGTTGGCGCCGAGGTCGAGAACCGTTCCGCCTTGCGGAATCGGGAGATGGTCCTTGAGGATGAAATCCCACCGAGCGCTGCCGACGTCCGTGTTCCAGATGTTGCCCCAGTGAACATCGTCGCGAATGACGATCGACGCATAAGCGCAGTCGGCTGCGGCATCGGGCCGATCGAGCGTCACCGGGGCGGAATCGCGCCGGCGAAGGTAGCCGGCAGTCAGCAACCTTGTGCCGAACAAGTGATTGAAGGCCTCCCGGTCGATATCGCGCAGATAGACCGACATGTCGCGCGACAGTCCGGCGAGAGGCAATGCATCGCCAACACCGGTCACGATGACGCTGCCGTCATCGGCAATGAGGATCGAATCTTCACGCACCTGATCGAGCACATAGCCTGCGCGATGAATCGCAAGCAGCGCGTCCTCGATGCGCGCGGCGAGCTCGGGATCCGCCGCCTCGCGATAGGTGCGTCCTTTCGGCGCCGCCGCGGTGACGCTGTTCGTAGCCCAATCGACGGACACCAGCCGGGGCACTGCGCAGCCCGCTTCGGCGAGGTCCAGAATCGCTTCGAGTAGCTGCACGAACCGTCCCCGGTCGGCGGCGAAATCCATCCGAAGCGACTGTTCCGAATCAGCGGGAGGTCCTGCCTCGGCTCGCCCTTGAAGTCGCCGCTTCAGCCGCTCGACCCGATCCTCGATCGCGAAACCGTGGGCTTTCCTTCGACGCGCTCGGCGAGCGATGCCCCGCCCATAATCTGCCGAAGATTGGACCGTCCTGCCAAGCGTCTTGATATAGGCGGTCCGAGCAATTCCGGTCGGGCCCAGCCGAAACACCTGCCCGGCTCGCTTGCGGATTTTCGCTGCAAGCTTTTCCATTGGCGTCTGGTCGCCGCTGAGCGCCAGCGCGATCAAATTGAGAAATCCCAAGGTTGGCGATTTAATGCCAATGTCATTTCGACGCCGCGCCTCCCTGTCGGCAGGCAGGCATCATAAAATGGCTCACGAAGGCCGCTCAATTCATCATTAGACAGTTAGCTTTCGTGGAGAAGGCCAGACGTGCCCGCCGAGACGCTGTCGAAGCCTAGCGGCGCTCGAACGGCATGCTGGCCCAAACCGCAGTCCCGGGATCCAGGGAGCGGATCCTCAGCCGGCCGCCGACTTCGGCAATTCGGGATCGCATCCCCATGAGACCGACGCCCGCGCGTCCACTGCCGGCGAGCGTTTGGCGCGAAATCCCGATTCCGTCGTCGGCAATGACGAGGTGCGCGATCGATTTTCTGAAAATCAGCAGCACTTCAGCATGCGTCGCCTTCGCGTGGCGATGCACGTTCGCAAGACTCTCCTGTGCGATCCGGTAAAGAGCACTCTCCGCCGTTGGCTGAAGGGGGACCGCCTTCCCCCTCTTCTGAAACGATATGTTGAGACCTGTTCGATCGGCGAAGCCTTCAACGAGAAATCTCAAGGCTTCGACGAAGCTCATCTTTTCCAGCGCGGGCGGATGGGCGAGATAGGAGACGGAGCGCACTTCCTGCTGCGCTTCGCCCACCAGTTGCTTCAGCTCTTCGAGCATGGCCAAGGAGTCCGATGCCGGGGATTTTTGCAACAAGCTGCCGACGACCAATCTCGCAGCCGTCAGCAGTTGCGCAGTGGAATCGTGGAGTTCACGACCAAAACGGCGGCGTTCCTCGGCCTGGCTTTCGAGGACGGCGGCGGTGAACTGCTCCTGGAGGCGTCGAAGGTCGGCTGCAGCAGTTACGTCGTGGCGCGCAATCGTCGCGACCGCGCGTCCGTCGATGCGTACACGATTGATTCGAAACTCGATCGACCGGCCTTCCCACTCATTCACGCCGTCGTAGGTGAGTTGGAATGTCTCGCATTGGCCCGCGTCGATCTCGTGGACGCCTTTAAGCACCGCGATCGCCGTCGGGTGATCATGTTTCATCGCGAAGGTTGCAAGGAAGTCTCGATAATTTGCGCCAGGAGCCAGTTCGGGATAGCCGGCAATG
>DASQYQ010000406.1:0-4580 GCA_035639115.1 Sphingomicrobium sp.
GACGCATTGTCGCCCGGCTCGGCCTCGGCATCGAAGGCGTGCTTGACTCGGGGCTGCCGTCAGCGGCCCCCCCAACCATCTACGCTCGGGTCGGAGATCTTCCCGCAGCCGCGATTGCCACGATTGCCCTCTTGGTCGTCATTCGCCGCCGCTTCGCCAAACGGAAATCTTGATGCCCCGGCTTCGGCCCGGCGGACTTTATGTCTGATTTTGGATTTCAGTAGAATTCGGGTTCCAGCAGTTGACAGACTGACGCGACAATTCGCATTCTCCCCTCACCTCCACTAACCAGTCAGTTCATTGCTCAGATTGCCGCCCTCCGAGCAAGATTTGACGGTGTTGGCATCGGAGGCGGGCGCGGTCCGCCCGTCTCTATCCCCGCCCGATCCCGAGGAGAGTTGGCGATGTCGAGTAAGGCCCCGGACCCTGTTGACAAGTATGTCGGCAGTCGGGTGCGGATGCGGCGCATCATGCTGGGCATGAGCCAGGAAAGGCTCGGCGAAGCCTTAAGCCTCACGTTCCAGCAGGTCCAGAAATACGAAAAGGGCACCAACCGGATGGGCGCGAGTCGCATCCAGCAAATCTCCGAAATTCTTCAGGTGCCGGTGTCGTTTCTGTTCGAGGGCGGCCCGAGCGGCAGGGCCGGTCAAGGCTTCGACGGAGTTTCCCCCTCCCCGACCTATGTCTCGGACTTTCTGGCGACCTCGGAAGGGTTGGCGTTGACGCGCGCTTTCACGCGGATCGGCGATGCCAAGCTCAGGCGCAGCATCGTCGACCTGGTCGAGCAGATCGCCGCCCGCGAGGACGCCGACAAGCGCTGATTCGTTGCTGTTGAGGGTTTGGGCAGCCGCATATCCCGACTATGTCAGCGCCGAGAAGGGCTGTGACCACCCATGACAGCGACAAACCCGTTCGATTCCAAAGCCATCCTCGACGGCATCCGCCAATGGGTCGAGATCGAAACGCCCACTGAGGCGCCCGAGCAGGTCAACAGGCTCGCTACCCTTGTGGCCGAGGGCTATCGCGACCTGCCGGTCACGATCGCACGCGTTGCCGGCAAGGACGGCTGCGGCGACCATCTGGCGGTGCGTTCGCGCTGGGGGCAGGACCGGCCCGGCATTCTGGTGCTCAGTCATCTCGACACCGTGCATCCCCTCGGGTTCATCGCGCGGCTTCCGTTCCGGATCGAAGGCGACAGCGCGTTCGGGCCCGGGATCTACGACATGAAAGGCGGCGCCTATCTCGCCTACCACGCATTCCGCCAGCTTTGCGCCGATGGCGATGGCAAGTCGCTGGGGGTGACCCAGCTCTACGTTTCCGATGAAGAGATTGGCAGCCCGACCTCTCGCGCCCTGATCGAGGCCGAGGGCGCAAAAGCAAAGTACGTCCTGGTGACCGAGCCCGCGCGCGACGGCGGCAAGATCGTAACAAGCCGCAAGGGCGTCGGACGCTTCGAGGTATTCGTGACGGGCGTGCCGGCACATGCGGGATCGCGACCTGAGGACGGACGCAGCGCGATCCGGGAATTGGCCAATGTGATCCAAACGCTGGAAGCCATGAACGACGCAAAACGCGGCATCACCGTCAATGTCGGCGTGGTCAAGGGCGGCACGCGCCCGAACGTGATCGCAGAGGAGGCCTATGCGGAAGTCGATCTGCGTGTTCCCACCATGGCCGACGCCGACGAGCTCGTCGCCAGGATCCTTGGCTTGAAATCGCGCAGCGAAGGGGTCAGCGTCCGCGTCACCGGCGAGTTGAACCGGCCGCCATACGAGAAGGGCAATGCGGGCGCTGCGCTGTTCGAGCATGCGAAAACGCTGGCTGCGGAGATCGGGTTCGAGCTTGTCGACACTTTCACGGGCGGCGGCTCCGATGGCAATTTCACCGCGCCGCATACCGCAACCCTCGATGGTCTCGGCGTCGACGGCAAGGGCGCGCATACCCATTACGAGCAGTTGTTCATCTCCTCCATCGAGCCGCGTGCGCGTTTGTTGCATCGGCTCTATCAGACGCTGCGATGAGCGCGCCCGCCGGTGGCCGGAAGCCCGATGCGAGCGATAGCGAGGCGCGCGACCAGAGCGGCTCTTTTTTCGGACGACGCAAGGGACACAAGCTCCGCGCCCACCAGGCCGGCTTGATCGAGAAGCTGCTTCCGAAGCTCGCGCTCGACATCAAGGACGCGGCACCGGCGAGCCTTGCCACGCTGTTCCGCCCCGGCACGCAAGATTTCAGGCTCGAGATCGGTTTCGGCGGCGGCGAACATCTGGTCGCCGAGTCGCGCAACGCACCGCTGACGGGCTTCATCGGCTGCGAGCCCTACGTCAACGGCATGGCCAAAATCCTCGCACAGATCGAGGCGCACCAAATCGGCAATATCCGCCTGTTGGCCGGCGATGCCGCCGAACTGCTGGAATGGCTGCCGCCGCGCTCGCTCGAGCGGATCGATCTGATCCATCCCGATCCCTGGCCGAAGCGACGACATTGGAAGCGGCGCTTCGTGCAGGACGCGACCATCGCCGCGATGGCGCGCGTGCTGAAGCCGAAAGGCGAGTTCCGCTTCGTCAGCGACATCGCCGATTATTGCGCCTGGACGCTGTGGCATGTCGCGCGCTCGCCCGACTTTGTCTGGCTCGCCGAGCGCGCCGACGACTGGCGATTGCCCTGGCAGGGCTTTACCACGACGCGCTACGGCAAGAAGGCCGAGCGCGAGGGGCGCGTTGCAAATTATCTTCGGTTTGCGCGGCTCGGATGAGCTGTCATTCCGGGACTTCTGGAGCACCGAGCCTGGAAATCTCCAGCCGGCGCGGCTTCAATAGGCCGCGAACCGCGTCTTCCAGAAGCCCACCACACGGGAGGCAGTCGACGGCATCAGGCGTGAAAAATTGCCGCGGGCTATCTCAATATCGGCGGGGGCCGGCGTGCGGTTGGGCCCGAGCCGCAGCAGGATCAACGCGCGTACGGTGGCCCATTCGAGGCCGATGCACTTGCCGACGATCAGGATCGGATCGAGGCGATCGCCTGATATCAGATTGTCGAGCGTTGCGATCTTCACACCCGACATCGCCGACAGCGCCGCGACCGATTCCTCGTAACGATAGGCCCTGGCAAAATTGAGCAAGGCCGCCTCGGAGAGATTGCCGGCCTGGTGCAGCGACAGGATCGTGCGTTGCGCCGGCACGAAATCGCGCTTGCTCTCGAAACGCTCGGGAATGCCGGTCAGTTCGGCCACCGCCTGCTTGATCGCAACTTGCCGCTCCGGCTTCACGACGTCGAACAGGCGACGGCGCACTACATCGAGCGATCCAGCCAGCAGCTGCTTCAATCGTTGGTCCGAGAGATCGGCGCGCTGGCCGACCGTGATCGTCAGCACCCCGTCCTGGCTCGCGCGTTTGATCAACTCCGAATATCCGCTCTCTGAGAAAACCGCGCCATTGTTTCCGGCGGTACGGCGGACCACATCGCGGTCGCCGCGGCGGAGCATGACGTCGGTGAGATCGGGCGAAAGCACCGAGCGCTCCGAGATCGCCAGCAGGTGGCCCTGCCCTTCGGCCTCCGCGATCTCGAGCAGGGCCTGCTCGTCGAGCACGCTCGAGCGCCGCAGCAACGGTCCGGCCACCAGAAGCTCGCTCTCGCGGGCGAGCCGGTCGACGAGGGCGCGCGGCGCGTTATCAAACAGCGAGAGCCGCTCGGCGAGCTCGGCGCGCGTGATCAGCTCGGCGTTTGGAACCAGGTCGACGAGGATTTTATCGAGCAGTTCGACCTGCCTCGGCCGCAGCGTCGCCGCGTCCTGGAAGAACAGTTCGGCGATGCGGCGCGCGGCCTCGGTCCGTCGTTTCGGATCAGTCCCCTGGACAATGTCGTCGAGCCCGGGGACCAGCGATGTGGCGACTGTCATCGAACCTGCCCCGGTGCCCGGTTTTCCGAAGTTCGCGGTGGCCCCCACTGCCGCTCGCCGAACACATAGCTTCGCGCCCGGATCTTTGGGGACACAGGCGCGCTCTCAGGCAATCTAGAAGGGCTTGGTGAAGGAAGGGTTAGGCGCTAAAATTCGCGCTTCCGAGCAAACTCCCGGCCTTGCCGCCTACCCCGAAAGGGGCTATATCAGCGGCAACTTAACGTCTCATACGAAACGCGTATTGAGAGTGGGCCCCTCGGGACCCGCTCTTTTTTATTACCTGAGCCACTCCATGCCGAAGCTGGCGCGGGTCGGCTTCAGGTCGATGCGCCGGAGCCGACGTGGTGGGTTCCGGCTAACTCCATGCAAGTAGGGCGAATTTGGCGCTTGCGATGATCGATCCTGGTTCTCAGTCCGCGGACGTTGATCTGCTGGCCGAACCGCGCCTTGTGGTCGAGCCGGGCGTCGCGGCGCGCGTTTCTGCGATCGCAGGCCCCGTCCTGCATCAATTGGGCTACCGGCTGGTCCGCGTCAGGGTTTCCGGAGAGGCCGGGTGCACCGTGCAGATCATGGCCGAGCGGCCGGACGGCGGCATGGCGATCGAGGATTGCGAGGCGGCCTCGCGCGCGCTGTCGCCAGTGTTCGATGCCACGGATCCGGTCGAAGGCCCCTATCGGCTGGAAAT
>DASQYQ010000407.1:0-4445 GCA_035639115.1 Sphingomicrobium sp.
TCGGTGCGGGCGATCTCGGCGCCTCCAAGGCGACCCGCGCAGGTGATTCGAATACCCTCCGCGCCAAGGCGGAGAGCCGACTGAACCGCGCGCTTCATTGCTCGGCGGAACGCGATTCGGCGCTCGAGCTGGTCGGCGACGCCCTGGGCGACGAGCTTGGCGTCAATCTCCGGCTTGCGGATCTCGACGATGTTGAGGCTGACCTCGGAGCTGGTCATCTTCTGAAGCTCTTTCTTGAGCTTCTCGATGTCCGCGCCCTTCTTGCCGATGATCACTCCGGGACGAGCGGCGTAGATCGACACTCGGCAGATCTTCGCCGGACGCTCGATCACGACCTTCGAGATCGCGGCCTGCGGCACCTTCTCGAGGATGTACCGGCGGATCTTGAGGTCCTCGAGCAGAAGCCGCCCGTAGTCCTGGCCTTCCGCGAACCAGCGGCTGTCCCAGGTACGGTTGATCTGCAGGCGAAGCCCGACAGGAGAGGATTTCTGACCCATTACGCTTCTTCCTGCTCGCGAACGACGACGCGGATGCGGCTGAACGGCTTGACGATCCGGCTTGAGCGGCCGCGCGCACGGGTCGCGAAGCGCTTCATCGAGATCGACTTGCCGACGCTCGCCTCCGAGACGACGAGAGCGTCGACGTCGAGGTTGTGGTTGTTCTCCGCGTTGGCGACCGCCGAGGCGAGCACCTTGTAGACATCCTCGCTCATGCCCTTCGGGCTGAACTTCAGGATATTGAGCGCTTCCTCGACCTTGCGGCCGCGGATCATCTGGGCGACGAGGTTGAGCTTTCGGGCCGAGCCGCGGATCGTGTTTCCGACCGCCAGCGCTTCCTTCTCGCCAACCTTGCGGGGGGCTGCTTGCTTGCTCATCAGCGCTTGCCCCTCTTGTCGGAGGCGTGGCCGTGGAACGTGCGCGTCGGCGCGAACTCGCCGAGCTTCATCCCGACCATTTCCTCATTGACCGACACCGGCACGAACTTGCGGCCGTTGTAGACATTGAAGGTGAGGCCGACGAACTGCGGCAGGATCGTCGAACGGCGCGACCAGGTCTTGATCGGCGCTCGGCCGCCCTTTTCCTGCGCACCTTCCGCTTTCTTCAGAAGCGAAAGCTCGACGAACGGACCTTTCCAAACGGAGCGGGCCATGGATTAACCCTTCTTCTTCGCGTGACGCGACCGGATGATCATCTTGTCGGTCGCCTTGTTGTGACGAGTGCGGGCGCCCTTGGTCGGCTTGCCCCACGGAGTGACCGGATGGCGGCCGCCCGAAGTCCGGCCCTCACCACCGCCGTGCGGGTGGTCGACCGGGTTCTTGGCGACGCCGCGGGTCAGCGGACGCTTGCCGAGCCAGCGGTTGCGGCCCGCCTTTGCGAGGTTGGTGTTCGCATTGTCGGGGTTCGACACTGCACCGACCGTCGCCATGCAGTCGGAGCGGATGTACCGCTGCTCGCCTGAATTCAGCCTGACGATGACCATTCCGCGATCGCGGCCGACGACCTGCACATAGGTGCCTGCGGCGCGCGCGATCTGGCCGCCCTTGCCGGGCTTCATCTCGACGTTGTGAACGATCGTCCCGACCGGCATCTGGCCGATTTCCATCGCATTGCCCGGCTTCACGTCGACCTTCTTGCCGGCGATCACCTTGTCGCCCGGAGCGAGGCGCTGCGGAGCGATGATGTAGGCCTGCTCGCCGCCCTCGTAGGTGATGAGAGCGATGAAGGCCGACCGGTTCGGGTCGTACTCGAGCCGCTCGACAGTCGCGGCGACGTCCCAGGTCCGGCGCTTGAAGTCGATGTAGCGGTACTTCTGCTTGTGGCCGCCGGCGATTCCGCGGCTGGTCACATGGCCCTTGTTGTTGCGGCCGCCGGTCTTGCGCTTGCCCTCGGTCAGCGCCTTAACCGGCTTGCCCTTCCAGAGCGCCGACTTGTCGACGAGGATCAGCCCGCGGCGAGCGGACGACGTCGGATTATATTGCTTCAGAGCCATGGCTTAGATTCCGCTCGTCACGTCGATCGTCTGGCCCTCGGCGAGGGTGATGATCGCTTTCTTCATGTCCGAGCGCTGGTAGGGCTTGCCCTTCCACCGCTTGGTCTTTCCCTTCGTCACGATCGTGTTCACGTTCGTGACCTTGACGTTGAACAGCGCTTCGATCGCTGCCTTGATCTCGGGCTTGCTCGCCTTTGGGGCGACCCGGAAGACCACCGAATTATTCTCCGACAGCATGGTCGACTTTTCGGTGATGTGCGGTGCGAGCACGATGTCGTAGTGCCGGGAGTCCACCGCGGCCTGGGGCTTCTTAGCCATTGAAGCGATCCTCCAGCTTCTCGACCGCGGCGCGGGTGAGGACCAGCGTCTCGTGGCGCATGATGTCGTAAACGTTGAGCCCGACCGCCGGCAGGAGGTTGACGCTCTCGAGGTTCGACGAGGCGCGGGCGAAACCAACGTTGAGCGCGTCGCCGTCGATGACCAGCGCAGTCTTTCCGAAGCCGAGCTTGTTGAGCTCGGTCTTCAGCTGCTTCGTCTTGGCCTCGGCGACGTCCAAATTGTCGAGGACGATCAGCTGGCCGTCACGAGCCTTCGACGACAGCGCCATCTTCAGGCCGAGCTGGCGAACCTTCTTGTTGAGGCTCGAGGTGAAGACTCGGGCACGCGGGCCGTGCGCCTTGCCGCCGCCGATGAAGATCGGCGCCTTGCGGTCGCCGTGGCGTGCCGTTCCGCCGCCCTTCTGGCGCCCGAACTTCTTGCCGGTGCGAGCGACGTCGCTCCGCTCGCGAGCCGCTCGCGCTGGAGCGCGCCGGTTGACGAGCTGCCACGTGACGACCCGGTGAAGGATGTCGGCGCGCGGCTCGACGGCGAAAATCTCGTCGTTGAGCTCGATGTCGCCGCCCTTGCCGGCGGAGCCAGAGTCACCAAGGGTCTGTACCTTGACCTTCATCTTAGCCTTCCTTGCCTTCGTCGGCGTCGGAGGCAGGCTTCACGCTGTCCTCGGCCGCCTGGGCTTTTTCATTTTCTGCAGCTTGGGCGGCATCGGCAGCCTGGGCTTCGGCTGCATCGGCAGCTTGGGCTTCAGCTGCAGCGCCGGCTTCCTGCTCGGCCGCGATCGCAGCGACTTCCTCGTCGCTCGGAAGCGCCGGAATCTCATGGACTGCGCCCTCGTCCACCAGGCCCGCAGGAGCATGCTCCTGCTCTTCGACCGGCTTCGACGTCTCGAGGATGCCCGCCGGATAAGGCGCGCTCTCGTGGCGCGGAAGCTTGATCGCGTCAGAGACCGTCAGCCACGCGCCCTTGTGGCCCGGGACCGATCCCTTGACGAACAGAAGTCCGCGGATCGGGTCAGTGCGGACGATCTCGAGATTCTGTTGAGTGCGGTTGCGGGCCCCCATGTGCCCGGCCATCTTCTTGTTCTTGAACACTCGGCCCGGATCCTGGCGGTTACCAGTCGACCCGTGCGAGCGGTGCGAGACTGAAACGCCGTGGGTCGCCCGGAGGCCTCCAAAGCCCCAGCGCTTCATGGCGCCGGCAAAGCCCTTGCCCTGGGTCACTCCGGCGACGTCGACCAGCTGGCCGGCGACGAAATGCTCGGCGCTGATCCGGGCGCCGACATCGAGGAGCGCATCCTCGGCGACGCGGAATTCGACGATTCGAGCCTTGGGCTCGACTTCGGCCTTGCCGAAGGCGGAGCGCTGCGGCTTGGCGACGTTCTTCGCCTTGGCCTTGCCCGCTCCAAGCTGAACGGCGGTGTAGCCGTCCCGATCCATTTCACGACGGCCGATGACCTGCAGGTCGTCCAGCTGCAGGACGGTAACCGGCACATGCCGTCCGTCCGCCTGGAACAAGCGGGTCATTCCGACCTTCTTCGCGATCACGCCGGTGCGCATGATCAAACTCCTCCACAGAGGCACCCGAACCAATTCCGGGTGCGTGCAGCCCATCCAAATGTTTGCGTGCCCCGCCTGGGCTATTGCTCCCTAGGGAGCGGCGGGGACGCAGCCCGGAGCTAACCTCCGGCGGTATCACCCTCATCTCCCGCGAGCCCTTGGCCCGCGGCTGGCCGGTTAAGCCAGTTTGATCTCCACGTCGACGCCGGCTGCGAGATCGAGCTTCATCAGCGCATCGACCGTCTGCGGCGTCGGCTGCACGATGTCGAGCAGCCGCTTGTAGGTCCTCACCTCGAACTGCTCGCGCGACTTCTTGTCGACGTGCGGCGAACGGTTGACGGTGAACTTCTCGATTCGCGTCGGAAGGGGAATGGGTCCGCGGATGAGAGCACCCGTCCGGCGCGCCGTGTCGGCGATGTCGCCAGTAGCCTGATCGAGCACTCGATGATCGAACGCCTTCAGGCGAATCCGGATGTTCTGCGTTTCCATGTCCCTACCGATGCGAAAGAGCCAACGAGCCTCAGCTTCCGCCGAAGCTCGCCTACCAAACCAAACTCAAAAGCG
>DASQYQ010000408.1:0-2656 GCA_035639115.1 Sphingomicrobium sp.
CCGCGATGACCCAACTGATCCTCAAGCGCGCGCTGATCGGCTGGAACCAGGACGATTTTGACGTACTGGAGGACGGCGTCATCGTCGGTCGCATCTTCAAGGCGCCGATCGCGCCCGAGGACCGCCCCTGGATGTGGGCGAGAGGGCGCGAGCGCGGGCGGGGACTTGATCGTCTGCGCGGCTCTTGAAGCGCCAGCTGTCGTTGCCGGTCTCGATGATGTCGCAGTGGTGGGTTAAGCGATCGAGCAACGCTGTGGTCATCTTGGCATCTGCGAAGACGCTCGGCCATTCGCCGAAGGCCAAATTCGTGGTCACGATGATTGAAGTTCGCTCGTAGAGCCGGCTGATGAGGTGGAACAGGAGCTGGCCGCCGGATTGGGCGAAGGGCAGATAGCCGAGCTCATCGAGGATTACGAAGTCCATCCGGGTCAACTGATCAGCAATCCGGCCCTGCCGGCCATTGCGGGTCTCGGTCTCGAGACGATTGACGAGATCGACGACGTTGTAGAAGCGGCCGCGTGTGCCGGAGCGAATGCAGCTTCTGGCGATCGCAATTGCCAGATGGGTCTTGCCGGTGCCGGTGCCGCCGACCAGCACGGCATTACGCTGCTGGGCAATGAAGTCGCCGCCGGCGAGGTCGCGCACAAGCGTCTCGTTGATCGGCGTATCCTCGAACCGGAAGTCATCGAGGTCCTTGGCGAGCGGCAGCTTGGCGATGGTGAGCTGGTACTTGATTGAGCGCGCCTGCTTCTCGTTCACCTCAGCGGTGAGCAGATCGCCGATGATGCGCTGGGGTTCATGTTGGCGTTTGACGGCCGTGGCCATGATCTCGTCGAAGGCGCCCTTCATGCCGTAGAGCTTGAGCTCGCCCATGAGGTCGAAGAGTTGGGATCGTTCCATTAGATGGTCCTCCTGAGGTTGTCGTAACGGGCACAATCGGCGACAGGCGCATGTCGAAGCGTCAGCCCGGCTGGCGTGAGGATCGTTGAGGGCGGCCCCGGGTCGCGCTGGCGAGCCAGGATGTTGAGGACGACGTCGGCGGAGTGGACGCCCTGTGCGATCGCCTCGGCGCAGGCGGCCTCGACCGCCGGCAGCCCGTCGGTGAGCACCGCGGTGAGGATGTCGACCATCTGCCGATTGCCGTCGTCGGCGCCGGCGAGCTTACGCCGCACGCGCTCCATCGCGGCCGGCAGCACCCAGTCCTTGAACGGCGCGCCATTGCGCAAGGCGCCGGGCTTGCGAGCGAGCACCGGCACGTAATGCCAGGGGTCATAGACCGTCTCGCCGCGACCGAAGGAGCGCCGATGTTCGCCGACGATCCGGCCGTCCTGGCGGATCACGATGCGATCGGCATAGGCCTGGACCTCGACCGGACGCCCGACCGCGTTGGCGGCCACCGAGTATTTGTTGTTGTCGAAACGCACCAGGCAAGTTTTGGAGACCGACGCCGGTACCGCATGGAAGCCGTCGAACCGGCCGGCATAGGGAACGAGCTTTGGCCGCTCCGCCTCGAACACCTCCCAAATCGTCTTGTCCGCAAACTCGGGGTGCTTGTGGGCCTTGGCGTAGCCGATGCATCGATCAAGCAGCCAGGCGTTCAGTTCATCGAGGTTCTTGAACCGCAGCCGCGGCGTGAAGAACCGCTCACGCACCAGCCCGACCTGGTTCTCGACCTGCCCCTTCTCCCAGCCCGACGCCGGCGTGCAGGCCACTGGCTCGACCAGATAATGGCTGCACATCTGCAGGAAGCGGCGATTGTAGAGCCGGTCCTTGCCAACGAAGACCGTCTCCACTGCCGTCTTCATGTTGTCGTAGATGCCGCGTCCGCAGGCGCCCTTGAACAGCGCGAAGGCCCGATCATGGGCGTCAAACACCATCTCCTGCGTCTCGCGCGGATAGGCCCGCACGAACAGCATTCGGCTGTGGCAAAGCCGGACATGGGCGACCTTCACGGTCACCGTCACGCCGCTCAGCAGCACAACCTCGTGGCTCCAGTCGAACTGGTAGGCGTCTCCCGGAGCAAAGCTCAGCGGCACAAAGGCTGCAGCTGTCGCTTGTCCGCGTTCCTTGGCCCAGCGCCGGGCGTAGCGGCGCACCGCATCGTAGCCACCCTCGTACCCGCGTCCGCGTAGTTCCTCGAA
The DNA here is from genome assembly GCA_035639115.1 of Sphingomicrobium sp. Lineage (GTDB taxonomy): Bacteria > Pseudomonadota > Alphaproteobacteria > Sphingomonadales > Sphingomonadaceae > Sphingomicrobium. The sequence continues at coordinate 2,142 of DASQYQ010000408.1, forward strand.
CAACCGGATCAGTGTCAGACGTTCACGTAGCGGCTTTGCCTCGTTCTCAGACAGAAGCTGATCGAGGCTGTCTCGCCAGCGGCCAATCTTCGGCAGAGGTTGATCTTCCCGCTCGTAGCGAAACTCAGTCGCCCCAGAACGGATCACCTTCCTTACGACCTTCCGGGATACGCCCAACTCCCGGCAGATCGCTTTGATGGACTTGCCTTGCTTAAAAAACGCGCGGCGGATCTTTGCAATCGTCTCCACGACCAGCATCCCAACCTCGGCTTCCAAGAATCATGGAAGCCAGTGTGGACCCTCTGTTCCGGGGTCCCGATTGGAAGCCGATCACCCCGAAAAGGGGGTCCTTTTTGCATGCCGATTCACAGCGGGCCAAGGCGAGGTGCATCTTCGCGACGGGCCCCAGTATAGAGCAATAGATCGAGCGCCAAGCGCGCCTTGCTGCCGATCGGATGACGATCGCGATATTGTTTGATCTCCTCGGAAGTCCATGAATGGTGGCCGTCCGTGGC
>DASQYQ010000409.1:0-4078 GCA_035639115.1 Sphingomicrobium sp.
ATCTTGGCGACGATCGCGTCGAGGACCTCTTCGATCCCGATTCCGGTCTTGGCGCTGGCGAGGACGGCGTCGCTGGCGTCGAGGCCGATGATTTCCTCTATCTCCTGCCTAACTCCTTCGGGGTCGGCCGCCGGCAGATCGATCTTGTTGATGACCGGCAAAATCTCATGATCATGTTCGATGGACTGGTAGACGTTGGCGAGCGTCTGCGCCTCCACCCCCTGCGCCGCGTCGACGACTAAGAGCGCGCCCTCACAAGCCGCGAGGCTCCGGCTGACCTCGTACGCGAAGTCGACGTGCCCCGGCGTGTCCATCAGGTTGAGCTCATAGCCCTTCCATTCGAGCCGCACCGTCTGCGCCTTGATGGTGATCCCGCGCTCGCGCTCGATGTCCATGTTGTCGAGAACCTGAGCGCTCATCTCGCGCTCGGAGAGCCCTCCCGTGGCTTGGATCAGCCGGTCCGCGAGCGTGCTCTTCCCATGATCAATGTGCGCAATGATCGAGAAATTCCGGATATGGTCGATTGTGGTCAAAGTGGCCGATCTTCGTAAAGTTTCCGCGCCGCTAGCAGAGCCCTGGTCCATCAGCCAGACGCTGCTTCGGCGATAACCCGCTTCGCGCTGTCTCGCGCGCGCGAGCGCGCCCGCCCGGACCATGCGGAGCAGCGGATGTTGCGCAAAAGACACAACTACATTTAGAAAATCATGATTATCGAAAGTTATTAGACCTCGGCCGCATTAACGGGTTGCAAGAGCCCTGAGCGGGCTTCTACGCATGCCAGTTGGAAGGTTTGCTCGGCCTATTCCATCGAAAAAGCGCCGCCTCCGCGGCCACAGGGGAAGTGTAACATATGAATATCATCAGCCGTCGTATTGCGTTGCTCACCGGAGCATCGGTTGCGGTTCTTGGTTATGCGGGCCCGGCGCTTGCCGCCGCTCCTCACTCGGGTCTTGCGGACGGCACGTATGCCGGCGCAGACACGACCGCCGACACGGTCACTATCTGCGATCTGGCGGCTACGCCCGGCACCCCGTGCTTCTTCGGCGTGATCGACACGGCTGGTGCAACGTCGACCGCGACGGTGAACACGACGGCCAACGGAATCATTCTGCAGCACGGGACCGGCGCGACGGTGGCGCTCACCATGACTAATGCTGCGGGATCTAGCGCAGAGGTCGGCGCGATCGCCTCGGCATCGAGCGCGGCGGGCGCGGCCGTGGCGCGGGCGTCCGTTTCCCAGGCGATCGATCAAACGGCAACCGGCGGCAATGTCGCGCTGTCTTTCACGAACGACGGCACGATCACGGAGGACGCTGTTGCCAAAGCCGTCGCCGGCGCGGCAGCGACCGCCAGCGCTTACATGCACGGCGGCGGTCAGTTCGCGACCGGCACGACGGTCAGCGAGCGCATGACGAACGGCGGTGTGTACAACGCGCTTGCGACTGCCAACGCGAGCGGCAGCGTCGCGCATGCCGCAGCGACGGTGAACTACGGACTTTACCAGGACGGGACCGGTGGTGCCGTCGACCTGCACACGACAAACTCGGGCACGATGAACATCGTTGCTAGCGCGAACGCCGTTGGCGCCACCGCTGCCGCGGGCGCCGTCGTGAACCGCGGCTTCACGCAGTACGCGTCGGCCTCGACGAGCGCGTCCGAAACGCTCAGCAACACCGCGGGCGGCATTATCAACGTCGGTGCTATCGCCAATGCTTCCGCCGCGGTGGCCGCTTCGGCGAACGCCTCCGTCACCGACGGAATTTTCCAGCGCGCTTCGGCGACCGGTGCGGTCAACCAGACTGTTGCCAACGCGGGCACAATCAACATTGGTGCCACGGCGGATGCTAACGGCACCACTGGCACCAGTGCGCTCACCGCCAATGCCGTTGCGGACGTCGCAGGCGGCATCGTTCAGTCCGGCGCCGGATCGAGCGCTGTCGCTTCGGTCAGCAACGCCGGCACGATCAACATCATGGCCAATGCCAAGGCAGTGGCCTCCGGGACTGCCTCAGCGGCTGCTCGGATCGGCGGAACCACTAGCAGTGGAGCGTTCCGCGGCGCGATCGATCAGAATGTCGCTGGAACCGCGGCCTCGGCAAAAATCGACAATAGCGGCACGCTCAACATCGCAGCCAACGCGACGGCGTCAGGGTCATCCGCGCATGCAGTTGCGGGTGTAACGGTCCCGATTTCCCAGAATGCATTCGCCACCGGCGGCGACGCGACCGCATCGCTCACCAACAGCGGCAACCTGACGATCAGCGCGCTTGCTGACGCTAAAGCGAGCGGCTTCGCAATGGCCGACGCGGAGATCCACGGAGCGACGACCTTCGTAAGCGTGCCTACCTCGGGCTCGATCGGTTTCACGATGACTATCTTCAATAGTCATGGCGCGATCCACCAAGGCGCACAGGCTGCTGGCGGGGGCAATGCAACCGCATCGATCAACAACAGCGGCACGATCGCGATCGACGCGAGCGCGCTCGCCAGCGGCTCGGCCGCTCGCGCCTATGCGCTCGTCACCAGCGGCATCCACCAGTCGGCAAACGCATTTGGTACCGGCGCAACTCCGGTCGGCGGCAATGCGCTTGCATCGATCGTCAATGACGGCAGCATCGCGATCGACGCGCTTGCTTCCGCGCATGCAACTCTCGGCGCAGCTCGCGCAACGGCGACCAACAAGTCAGGCGTCCATCAGGCTGCGATCGCCAACAATGGCGGGGACGCAACAGCGAGCCTCACCGGAACGGGCGCGCTTGATGTCGGCGCAATCGCGCACGCGGTCTCGACCGGCTCCAGTGCAGACGCATTCGCGTATCAGAAGAGCGGACTTCGTCAGCATGCGACGGCGACCGGAGGTGGCGATGCGAGCGCCGTAATCGATCTCGCCGGCATCGACATCCATGCGACTGCACTTGCGGCCGGCACATCGGCGCTTGCTCAGGCGCACAACAAGAGCGGTATCTCCCAGGTGGCCGTTGCCACGTCCGGGAACGCCAACGCATCCATCACGCTCGACGGCGGCAGCATTATCGCAGTCGCAAGCGCTAACGGTACCGACGGCGCGGCTCGGGCGTCGGCAGCTGCCGCAAGCCTCTTCGGAAGTGGCCCGGCGATCCTCCAGGAGGCCATCGCAACCGGCGGCGACGCAACCGCCAACATTACAAACACGGGCGCGCTGATTGTCGGAGCGCGCGCTCACGCCCTTGCTGACGAAACGGCGCTTGCGTTCGCGACCGCCAACGGCATCGGCCAGATTGCCGAAGCTCACGGCGGCGGCGATGCCAACGCAACGATCTCAAACGCGACAGGCGCAACTCTAGCGGTGGTCGCCAGCGCGACCGCAACCGGCGCGACTGCGGTTGCTCGTCCGCACGTCGGCTTCGGCCTCGTCCAGATCGCAACTGCGGCGGGCACGGCAGGAACTCCGGGCGGCGGCAATGCAAATGCCACTCTGACCAACAATGGCACTCTGACCGTTGCGGCCAACGCTGTGGCCAATGCGACGGCGGCCACTGGAAATGCTCTCGCCCTGATGGGTGCGGGCGTGATCCAGGAAGCTACGGCGACCAACGGCGCAGCGGTCGCTTCGCTCGTGAATGCCGGAACCATCAACATCTCGGCCAACGCAAATGCCGTGGCGGGTAGCCGCGTCGTCGGTGTTGGAGCCACCGCGACGACGGTCCATGGCGATGCTTATGCTGCGGATTCGATCCAGACCGGCCTAGGTCAACTCGTGAACTTCAACGGCGGGGTCGACGGGACCGCGGCGCTCAAGAACTCGGGAGCGATCAACATCACCGCAGCGGCGAAGGCCGGCGGTGGCGCGAATGCGGCCTTCACCACCAGCACGACGTTCGGCACGGGGACCACTGCGACGACGTTCACGAGGCCGATCCCAGGCGCGCAGGCCTTCCTCCAGGTCGGCATCGGCCAGATCGTCAATGCTGGCACGGGCACTGCCGTCATCGGCGCTGGCGCGACCGCAACGACGGGCATTGTCGCCGGAAACGCCCTTGCGTCCCAGACCAACTCGGGCACGATCAACATCGGTGCCAAGGCGACCGCAACCGGAACT
>DASQYQ010000410.1:0-4696 GCA_035639115.1 Sphingomicrobium sp.
TTGCCAGCGTGATGACGAAGAACTGGAACTCTGGAGTGCCGAGACGGTCGGCAGTGTCCTGCAGCGCAGCTTCCATCGTTCGGCCGATCTTCATCTTGTCGGAGACCATTCGGAACTCGACTCCGACCGGCCCCGGGATCTCGCTCGAGACGATGCCGAGCGTTTCGGTGATCGGAAGACCGGAGCGCAGACCGCGCACCATCAGTTCGATCGCGTCGGGAAAGTTCACTGTGAACTTGTTCACTCGGCGCTTGATCATTTTGCCAATGACGAAGTGCGGCCCGCCGATCCCCAGGAAAATGCCGAGGAGAAGCGAAAGGATGAATGGCGCACCGCGGAAGATGAAAGCCAAGGTCACCAGCGTCGTGATTCCGAGGCAGACCATCAGATATTTTGCGAGCGTGATGTCCTTGCCCGTCATCTCCAGCCGCTTGCGCAGCAGTGCAGGCTTCGGGATCAGAGTGGAAGCATAGCCTTCCCACCTGCTCGCGCGGTCTGCGAACAATTTCCGGATCTGAGCTTGGGCATTGCCCGCGATGATGTCGCCGTGGCGCTCCTTGATGAGCTCCATGCGGCGCTTCACGGCCTTGCTTGCAGAGGGCCCGCGGACAGCCATGAAGCCGAGCGCGAGGGCTCCGACGCCGCCGATCAGGATTAGCCAAAAGAGCATTCGTGCCTTCGCCTTCCACTCTCCAACACGGCGCCCGGTGGCGCCGCGCCGTTGTTACGCGGCCTTGTCCTTGGGCTTCGCCAGCATGGACTTCAGATTGTCGACCAGCGACTTCGCAGCCACGACCGGGGCCTTGTCCGCCGTTGCACCCTCGTCACTGGCGTGACTGAGGACCATGTTCGACAGGCTGTTGAACGGAGCGGCCATCTTGCCGCCTGCAATCTCCGCCATCGGCTTGCCGAGCTTGGCTGCCTGGGCGGCGAGCTTCGCGTCGTAGGGGAAGACGATGTCGACCGAACGCTCGATCGACTGCTCGAAGTCCTTACGGCTGATCTCCAGCGCTCCGCCCGACGGAATGCCGTTGGCAACGACCAGGACCTTGGTCTGCGGCGCGTTCGACTTGAGCCAGGCGAGGACTCGGATCGTGTCTCGAGTCCCGGCCAGCGTCAACTCTGCGACCACCACTGCGACATGCGCATCGTGGACCAGGTGCGGGTGCTGGATGAGCATGTGGCGCGGGAGGTCGAGCACAGTCGATTCGAACGCGTTCCGCATCTCTTCCTGAAGCGCGAAGAATGCGCTTCCGTCGGTGACCAGCGGCTGATGGATCGGAGCCTCGGCCGAAAGGACCGAGAGGCGCTCATTGGCACGAACCATGGCGCGTTCGATGAACAAGCCGTCGATTCGGCTCGGGTTCTCGATCGCGTCGGTGAGGCCGCGTCCCGGCTCCAGGTCGAGCGCGAGCGCGCCGGTCCCGAAATGGACGTCCAGATCGAGAAGGGCAGTCGTTCGACGCGCCTTCTCGCCGAGCAGCCATGCAAGCGAAGTCGCCAGAGTCGAAGCGCCAACGCCGCCGCGAACCCCGATGACCGCAGCCATGACGTGCGGCTTGTCGGCCTGGGCTTCGCCGCGCGGACCCGACAGGATCATCTGGGCGTGCGCGAACGTGTCGCGCAGCTGATCGACCGTGAACGGCTTGAGAAGATAATCGTGGATGCCGCTGGCGACGAGATCGCGATAGAGGCGAACGTCGTTGACGGTGCCTGACGCGATCACGATCGTCCCGGGCTCGCAGACTTCCGCAAGCGCATTGATGTCGTTGAGTGGATCGGCGGATTCGCTGAGATCCACGAACAGGATGTTCGGGCTGGCCGACACGGACAGAGACTGCACTGCATTGCGCAATCCGCCCTTGTTGACCTTCTCCGGCGACCAGCCGTGCTCGACTGCGACCGGCCGCAGCATATCCGCCGTGGCGTCGTCGCAGACGAACGCAGTGAACGGATCGCGAAGTCCGGCGCGTGCCTGGAATGGAGCATTCATCAGTTGCCACCCTGCTTGGTGTTGACGTTCTGCAGGCCCTTGCTGCCGGACGGCGGCGTTGAGCGATACAAGATGACGGCTTTGGCGGCCTCGTTGACGTCTTCCGTCGCAGTGCTGTCGCGGCCGTGGATAAGGTCCTCGGGGTTCGCGACCATCGCTGCGATGTTGGAGTTCACGCCGCAGCCGAAGTTCGACATGTTGCGGTTATCGTAATTGGGCTGCGATGGAACACTCCAGTTCGGGCAGAACGGAACGTTCGCTCGACGGCGGCTCACAACCACCCGCACCATGCCGGGCTGAACTGCGCCGGTGGTGACCGGTGCGCCGCCGGAAACGGCCATTCCATATTGTCCGGCAACAGCGGCCACCTGTCCCCGCGCTGCGTCGGTGTAAGCGCCGTCTACGTAGATCGAATCGCCGTAGCCAAGGCCGAGACCTTGGAACCAGCCGTTCAATCTCTCGGCTTCACCGGGCGCGAGCGCTCCGTCGGGAGCTGCCGCATCGAAAACATAGTCGGCGGTGGTGACCACCGGCACATTGACTGCGGAGACACCCTTGTCCGGCAGGTCCGGCGTGTTGCAGGCCGCCAGCGAGGAGGCGAGCGCAATGAGGATGATTTTCGAACGCATCGTCCAATCCTTCTCTGTCAGGCCGCGGATCACAGCTTGAAGCCCGGAGCAGCGACCGGCGCAGTCGCCGGGGCGATCGCTGGACCGACATGGGGGCCCGCCGGACTTGCCTGGATGGCAGTCGGCTGAACAAATCCGCTCTTGCCGCTATAATTTTGGCCGAGGAAGTCGCGTTGGACATCGTCCGGAGCGCGATAGCCGTCGGTCGGAGTCGCCAGCTGCGTGGAGACAGGCTTCACCAGATATGGCGTCACGATGATCACCAGCTCGGTTTCGTCGCGCTGGTACTTCGTGGAGCGGAAAAGCGCGCCCAGCACTGGGATGTCACCAAGGAATGGCGCCTTCTCGATGCTGTTCGAGTTGCTGTTCTGAAGCAGCCCCGCGATCATGAAAGACTGGCCGGAGCCGAGTTCAACCGTGGTCTCGGCGCGGCGAGTGGTCAGCGCAGGGACGGTGAAGCCATTGAGCTTGACCGAGCCGGCGTCGCTGAGCTGGCTGACCTCTGGCCGAACGCGAAGCGAGATTCGCCCGTCGCCAAGAACGATCGGAGTGAAGGCCAGGCCGACACCATATTGCTTGTACTCGATCGTCACTGCGCCGAGCGACTGCGAGACCGGGATCGGGAACTCGCCGCCTGCGAGGAAGCTCGCGGTTTCGCCCGACAGTGCGGTGAGGTTAGGCTCTGCGAGCGTCGTGATGACGCCGTCGTTCTGGAGCAGGTCGAGCGTTCCCAGCACGTCAAGTCCAAGGATCTTGCCGAACAGTCCCAGCGTGGTTCCGCCAACAAGGTTGTTGAACGTAACGTCCTGGACGCTCTCCGATGCGAGACCTGTGGCCGGGTCGACGGCCCCTTTGACGGTATTGATGCTTCCGGGATTGCCGCGACCGATGTTGAACAAAGTTCCGCCACTGTCGTGACTGAGCAGGTTCACACCGAACTGCTTCACCGCGGATCGGTTCATCTCCGCGACTCGGACCTTCAGCAACACCTGCAACGGCGTGGCCACCTTGAGGCGGCTGACCGGAACGATGCTGAGCGCAGCGTTTGCAGCCGTGACGTCGACGCCCGGGTTCAGCGCAGCCTTGACCAGCATCTCCGCCTGCGCGGCATCGTCGGGCGATGCGACCGTGCCGTTGAGCACTGCCACCTGGCCCACGGTCGTCACGCTGATGTTCGAGTCCGGCATCGCTTCATGCACGATCTGGTTGATCGAGCTGATGTTCTGATTGACGCGGACATTGGCCCCGTAGACGACCGAGCCGTCGGCAGCGGTCGCGATGACCGTCGCTTCGCCGGCCTTCTTCCCGAAGAGGTTCATCTGGCGCGGCGTGTTGACGTAGACGTCCGCCACGTCCGGGTTCGACGTCCAGACGTTGGTCACGGTGCGCGGCAGATTGAGCATCTGTCCTTCGCCGACCGAGAGCAGCACCTGGCTCGTTGGCCGATAGCTGCCCGAGGTATATGCCCTGGGCTGAGCCGAGGCCGGCGCCGGTGCGGCGACCGCCGCAAGGCCGACGGCCAGGGCCGCTAGGGCAGTGCCGAGATGTGCTCGGCGGCTGATTGCTTGAATGTTCATCTTAGCGAGCTCCCACCGGAACAACGGTGACACTATTTCCACGTGCGATACGGACGACCGGACCGACAGGAACAGCGACAGCATTGGCGTTGTTCGCCGCCGGCGCCTGTTCTCCCGAACCCGTGGGCTTTCCGGGCACAGTGGTGCGCTGGAAGCGCGACACTTCGCCGCCGGTCGTGAAGGTCGTGTTGTTGTCGATCGGACGATCCGAATAAGCGAGCAGCATCTGGCGCTCCTGCGCCGGGCTGGTGCCCGCCGGAACCTTGATTGCGCCAGTCGCAACCGCGCGCTCGAGATCCGAGGAATTATCGGCGATCGAGCGAAGCGACATCGACAGCGAGCCGAGGCTCTGGGCGACCGCGATCTTCTCGGCGATCTTCGGAGTGACCTCGAGAGTCACGTTCGAGAAGGTCCGGATGACGGTCTTGCCGTCCGGATCCTTGTCCGTGAATCGCTGGTCGGTCGCGAGGACGCGGATGTTGCGAACGATCGTCTCC
>DASQYQ010000411.1:0-3648 GCA_035639115.1 Sphingomicrobium sp.
GTGGCTCGCAGCGCTGCCCCGACCACGCCTATCGTATTTGTAATCGGCGGGGACCCGGTGGCGCAGGGTCTTGTCAATAGCCTGAATCGGCCCGGTGGCAATCTGACGGGCATCACGTTCTTCAGCAACAGGCTCGGCGCAAAGCGCCTAGGAATATTGCGCGACCTAGTTCCCAAGACCGATGTCATCGCCGTACTTGTTGATCCACGTTTTCCAGAAGCGGTTGATGAGTTGCGAGAAGTGGAAGAAGCAGGCAACACTATCGGAAAAAAGATTGTGCCTATGGAAGCCGCGAACGAACGCGACTTTGATGCGGCCTATACACGCATGGTTCAGGCAGGAGCCGGAGCGCTTGTGGTCATTGGCAGCCCATTGTTCACCAGCAAAAATCGAACGTTGATTGCACTATCGGCGCGCCATGCCATTCCGACCATCTACGACCTCCGTGAGTATGTCACGGCCGGCGGCCTGATAAGCTATTCGACAAGCTTTACTGATGCCTATCGCCAAGCCGGAATTTATGTCGGTCGTATCCTTAAGGGTGAGAAACCGGCAGACCTGCCAGTCGTGCAGCCGACCCAATTCAAACTGGCAATCAATCTCAAGACGGCAAAGACGCTCAGTCTGACCATCCCGTCCGGCCTGATGGCCATCGCCGACGAGGTGATCGAATAGTAGATGTCCGCTTCTGGCCACCGGTGCAGGTCTAGGCGACTCGGCGGTAGTCGTGCGACGGTAGCTTGCGCCGCCGCGAATTCCTGACGAAGACCCCGGTCTGCGCGAAGAGCAGGCAGCGCGCGATCTCCAATGAATTGATCACTTTCAGTGGCCGCCAGCCGCACAGCGAATAAAGCCAGCGCGCCGGCTTGTTGTCGCTCGCCACGAAGCCCCAGACGCGCTCGAAACCGCGGCTCCGCAGGTGCTGCTCGAACTTCGAGAGGAACTGGTTCGCGTTTCCACCGCCCCGGCAACCAGGCTCGAGGAAGAAGTCGAACGCATAGGCCTCGCGCGGTCCGAGGTGAATGCCGTAGCGCGCAAGGTGAGGGTGCGCCCGGTCGCCCGACAAGCGCGCGTCCACCCACCAAATGAAGCCGACGATCCTGCTGTCCACTTCGGCGAACAGCGCAGAGTAGCCGCGCCTGGCGAAGAGGCGCAGCCGCTCCCTGTCTTCCGGATCGAGGTGCTGCGCTGCCGCGATCCGGTCGAGGACGATCGGATCGCCCCCTTCGAACACGCAGACCTGGAGCAGCGTGCCGGGCGAAGCATCGTCGCCATCGGCGAGGTCCTTGCTCATCACGATGTCGCTGTTGTGCCGCACGATGCGCGATGAGATCCGGCGGTAGCACCGGGCGATGAGGCCCTTCCAGCCCAGCCTGCGCAGCGAAGACGCGAGCCGCGCCGCCAGGCTCGGGGGCTCGGCGGGAAGCGGAACGCTCATTCCTGGCTTGCCAAGGCCTTCTTGTCCACCTTGCCGGTGGAGGTCTTGGGCAGGGCCTGGAGGAACGCCACGGCTCCCGGGACCATATAGCTGGGCAGGAACCGGGCGCAGTGCTGCTGGATCTCGGTCGGCTCGACCACCTCTGCATCGCGGATCACCACAAAGGCCTTGATCTGGTTTCCGATGTCCTCGTCGGGAACAGGCACGACGGCAGTCTCGAGCACCTGCGGGTGCCGGTAGATGGCCGACTCCACCTCGCCCGCCTCGATCCGATAGCCGCGGCTCTTGATCATGTGGTCGCGCCGCCCGCGAAACACATAGGAGCCGGCCTCGCCGAGCATGACGATGTCGCCGGTCCTGTACACGGTTTCGCGGAAATGGCCCTGACAGGGGCTCTGCACGAAGACCTTGCCGGTCTTCTCCGGATCTCCCCAGTAGCCCTGCGCGACGTTCGGCCCCCGTGCATAGAGCTCGCCCTCGACGCCCGGCTGCGTTACCACCCTGCCGTTGTCGTCGACCGCGAACACGTCGACGTTTGCGCACGCTTTGCCGATGGGCAGCGGCGCCGCGTCCTCGTGCGGGACACCGGCCACGTAGTGATACGTAATGACGTTGGTTTCAGTCGGCCCATAGAGGTTGCAATACTGCGGCCGCGGCAGCGCCTGCATCAGCTCGCGCAGGTACCTGACGGGAAAGACCTCGCCGGCGAACAGGACGAGCCGCAGCCGCTCGAAGCGCAGCCGCTCGAGCCGGCCGCGCCGCACCATCATCGTGAGAATGGACGGAACCGAATACCAGACGCTGATCGCGTTGCGATCGATCCACTCCGCGAGCCGCCAGGGGAAGTAGGCCAGCTCCTCGGGGACTATGGCGAGCGTCGCCCCCGCCTTCATCGCCGCGAAGACGTCGAAAATCGTGAGGTCGAAGTGATACGGCGCGTGGTTGGAAAGCACGTCGTCGTGGGTGACGTGGAATTCGTCGCACGCCCAGCCCACGAAGTTCAGCGCGTTGAGGTGCGAGATCATCACGCCCTTCGGCGTGCCGGTGGAACCCGAGGTGTACAGGATGTAGGCGAGATCGGTGGAAAGCGTCGCAATCGGCGGCGGCTCGGTCGCCGGGTGCGAAAGCACGCTGTCGTAGGGAACCACGCGCACCGGAAAATCCTCGGGCGCGAGCGGACCGTGCTCCGCGAGGATGACGGCCGGCGCACTGCCCCCGGTGAGGATCTCGCGCACGCGCTCGAGAAACCCCGGCGCGCTGACGAGGACCCGGATGCCGCAGTCCTCGACGATGTACCGCGCCCGCGCCGGCGGCGCGCCCGGATCGATGGGCACGTAGACCCCGCCGGCCTTCAGGATCCCGTGCATGGAGACGATGGAGGCGATGGACTTCGGCATCCAGATGCCGACCCGGTCGCCGCGTCGCAGGCCGTTCTCGATCAGGACATGGGCGAGCCGGGTCGAGAGGCGGTCGAGCTCGGCGTAGGACAGGACGCTCTTGTCGAACAGAACAGCCGGCTTGTCAGGAAAGCGCCTGGCCGATTCCTCCAGCAGATGGTTCAGCAGAAATTTCATGTCGCGGCAGCTCCTGCAGCGCTTTCAAAGTCCCAGGCTTCGGGCGATGGTGTTCCTCTGGATCTCCGACGTGCCGGAATAGAGACGTGCGCCGACCGCGTCGCGCAGCCCCCGCTCGAGCTGGCATTCCGTGGTGTAACCGTAGCCGCCATGGACCTGGATCGCATCCAGGGAGGACTGCAGGCAGCTCTCGCTGACGTAGAGCTTGGTCATCGCCGCTTCCATGTCGCCCAGCCGGCCCTGCTGCAGAAGCCACGCTGCGTGATACAGGAGCAGGCGCGAGGTCTCGAAGCGGACCTTCATGTCGACGATACGGTTTGCCACCGATTGAAAGCCGCCGATCGATTGCCCGAACTGCTTTCGCTCGCCGGCGTAGGCGACGCACGCTTCGATCTGGCGCTCCATGGCGCCGATCTCGAAGGCCAGGATCAGGCTTCGCTCCCACTGCATGCCGGCGGTGAACAGCCGTGATCCCATCCCCTCCTTGCCCAGCCGGTTGCCCAGGGGCACGACACAGTCCTGGAGGAAGACCTCACTCATCGGCGAGGTGCGCAGCCCCAGCTTGCCGATCGGCTTGCCGACCGTGAGGCCCGGCGAGCCTTTCTCGAGGAGGAAGGCCGTGACGCCCATGAAGCC
>DASQYQ010000412.1:0-2457 GCA_035639115.1 Sphingomicrobium sp.
CGGAGGGGAGAAATCGGGTTTAGGGCTCGGATGTTACCCTGAGCCGCTCGGGATATGCGCGATGCGCTAAGGCCGATACCAGGGGTTTCGCTGCAGCTTGAGATTGCTGACGTTGCCCTTGCCGTTGACGTCACAAGAGAAGCTGATGTCGGCTCCGTTGCGGCCGCCGCGATAGCCGTAGCGGGCTGTGTCCAGCAGGCCCTTCACGCGCACCACGAACGTCCTGCGCTGGACGTCGGTGATCGCAGCGACGCGGACATAACCGCGATAGCCGGGATAAGCGTGCGGCGACCCGCTGAAATAGCGGCGATAGTCGTTCTCCGCTCTGCGCACCGCGGCCCAGCCGCAGGTCCGGATCGCTTGCCGCTCGCTGACATTGTAGCGGTTACCGATCAGTCCGTTGATGATGTTATCGATGACGCCCTGAGCCTGCGCGTTGGCTTCGAACTGCGATGAGGACGCTGGAGTAGCGGCTAGAACAGCCGCGGCCAGTAACGATGCGAGAGCCTTCATTCGTGACTCCTCTTTATGCGAATGCAACTGGGCACAGGCCGAAGGCTGAGGCGGCGTTTAGCAGCTAGCCGTATCGTCGAACAGCCGTCGGGTGTATGGGCCGCCCGCCTATCCGGCAAATCAGGGGAGAGCCCCAATGACCGCATTCAACTCAGTGCGTTTCAAGGTGAAGCCAGGCCGCAACAAGGATTTCCTCGACGCCCACGAGAAAGTCGACCGCGACTGGCCGGGCCTGAGGCACGTCAACATCATTCAGACCGGCGATCAGAATTTCTGCATCATCGGCGAGTGGGACGACGTGGACGCGATGATAGCCGCCCGCCCGCGCATGATCTCGACGCTGGACACCTTCCGCGACATGCTGATGGAGATCGGCGACGGAGCAGTCACGGACCCGGTGTCCGGCCCTGTGGTGCTGTCGCTAAAGTAAGCTTGGCGCCTCTGCGGCCTATCGGCAATAGGCCTTCAGCAGCTTCTCGGTCGCGCCGCCGGGCGCCGGTCGTTTGAGGTCGCGAATGCTGATGGACGCCTCGTCCGGCCCTTCCGGCCAGCTCGGGTGTACGGCGATCGTTCCGTCGCGGCAGTCCGCGAGCACGCGGAAGTAGATGTCCCTGAAGGAGCCGGAACCATTGGGGTCCTGCCACGGGTCGTCGAGCACCGCGTGGATCTCTCCGGTCATCATGTGGTCGCCTTGCTTGGCCAGCTTTCCGACGTACAGCTCTGCGGGCCCGTAGGTCGTTAATTGGTCCTTCCCGATGTCGATCCAGGACGGAGCCGCCGCGGCCGGAGCGGCGATCAGCAACGCGGTAAGCAAATACTTGATCATGACACGATTCCCACCGCGCAAGACGACAGGAGTGTGCCCTCATTCCGAGCCAAGTCAATGCATTCAGCGGAAGATCAGCGCCCGCGCTTGTGCTCGATTCGGGTGACGAAGCGCTTGCCCTGCCAGAGCTCGCAGTCGTGCCCGTCCATCATTTCCCTAGCGACCTCGATCGCGATCTCGTCGTCGTCGGCTTCGAACCACTCGCCGGACGCGACCTTATTGACCCCGTCGAGGCCATAAAGTCTGTAGCCCGTCACCTTCACAAACCCTGATCAATTGCGGACCAAGCGGCCCTTTCGACGCCCGAGAACGAGCGTTTCGGAAATTGGTTTCAGCGGCGGACAAACGAATGCCCGGCCGCCTGGATGGGCGGCCGGGCATCCAAGAAACGCGGCGTTCAGCGACCGCGCTTCTGGTTCAGCTTCTGGGTGATCACGTTCTGGGCGAGCGCCTTGGAGCCGCTCTTGGCAGTGCAGGTCGGATTGCCGCCACCCGACTTACCGAGCACCGCGGCGCTCACTCCGCAGACGTTGGCTGCGATCCCGACCGGAACGTTGACTGTCACCGGAACGCCGAGGTTGTTCAGTGCGGAGATCTGATTGTTGTTGAGGAAGCCGTTGAGAATGCTGACGTCCTGGATGTTGACGGCGACGAGGCCGTTGCCGGTGTTGACCTGGGCAAGGGCGGGGGTGGCTACTGCGGCAACGGCGGCAGCGGCAAACATGATCTTACGCATACGTCTCTCTCCACTGGTTACAGACATAAAATTGGAGCGCGAGGCTCGCGCTCCATCGTGCCGCCGGCTTCGGGCGGTGTCGCGGTTCAAAACGCGATAAGTCGTTGATTGTTCTGGGCCTTATCGAAGTTGCGGCTGCTTCTGCGGCGAAGTGATGGCTCGGCAAGTCCGAATGTGTCGACTACCGAACAAGGTGATGCGGTTTGCGCTTTAACCCATGTTATCTTGGGAAGAGCCGGCCAGCGCCTACAGCAGCACGCATCGCCGCCCTTTGCCTCAGCGCAGCGGTGACAGAGAGACATTCGTCGCGCTCCCGCTGTGTTGAGGAGCCGAGCGTATGTCCGCCCCTAAGAAAACCTACCGAGTCTATTGTTACGACTGC
>DASQYQ010000413.1:0-9553 GCA_035639115.1 Sphingomicrobium sp.
GGCATCCGCATCAACTGCTCGGGACGGCTCGGCGGCGCGGAAATCGCGCGGATGGAATGGTACCGCGAGGGCCGCGTTCCGCTTCACACGCTGCGCGGCAACGTCGACTATGCGGAAGCCGAAGCGCACACCGCTTATGGCGTCTGCGGAGTGAAGGTGTGGGTCTTCAAGGGCGAGATCTTCGCTCACGACCCGCTCGCCCAGGATCGACTGATGATGGAAGCCCAAACCTCCGGAGTCCGGCCGGCGCGCGAAGAGCGCGGCAACCGGTAAGCGGAAGGAAGTAAGAGATGCTGCAACCCAAGCGCACCAAATTCCGCAAAGCCTTCAAGGGCCGGATCCACGGCAACGCCAAGGGCGGGACCGAGCTCAACTTCGGCGCCTTCGGTTTGAAGGCCATGGAGCCGGACCGGATCACCGCTCGCCAGATCGAGGCGGCCCGCCGAGCGATCACGCGTCACATCAAGCGCTCCGGGCGCTTGTGGATCCGAGTGTTCCCGGACGTTCCGGTCAGCTCCAAGCCGGCCGAAGTCCGAATGGGCTCGGGCAAGGGCTCGCCCGAGTTCTGGGTCGCCCGGGTCAAGCCGGGCCGGATCCTGTTCGAGCTCGATGGAGTCCCCGGCTCGCTCGCCAAGACGGCGTTCGAGCGCGCGGCCGAGAAACTGCCGATCAAGACCAAGGTCGTCGCGCGGCTCGGCGAGAGCCTGGCCGCAGAGGAGCAGTAAGATGGCCGCCAACGACGATCTCAAGGTGAAGACCGACGATCAGCTGCAGCAGCAGCTGTCGGAGCTGAAGCGCGAGCAGTTCAACCTGCGCTTCCAGTCGGCCACGAACCAGCTCGAGAAGCCGAGCCGAGTCAAGGAAGTGCGCCGCACCATCGCGCGCATCAAGACTCTGCAGAACGAACGTGCCCGCGCCCAAACTTCCAACAACGTGGCGCAGGGCTGAGGAGACTGACGAGATGCCAAAGCGCGTCCTCACCGGCACCGTGGTGTCCGACAAGGGTGAAAAGACGGTCGTGGTCCGTGTCGAGCGGCGGGTGAAGCACCCGCTCTACGGCAAGATCATCAAGCTGTCGAAGAAGTACCATGCTCACGATGCGGCTAACGAGTTCCACGTCGGCGAGATCGTCCGCATCGAGGAATGCGCGCCGGTCTCGAAGCTGAAGACGTGGAAGGTCGTCGACCGTATCGGCACCGCGAAGGTCGGCACCGTCGACATCGCGGAGCCCGAGATCGTGGCGCCGAGCGAGCCTTCGCCTGAGACCAAGGAAACGGCCCAGGAGCCGGCCAAGGAATCGAAGGGCAAGGGCAAGAAGGCCAAGGCCGAAGACGTCGCGGAAGCGGACGCCTGAGCGGATATTGAGAGGATAAGGGTCGAACAATGATCCAGATGCAGTCCAACCTGGACGTTGCGGACAATAGCGGCGCCAAGCGCGTCCAGTGCATCAAGGTGCTGGGCGGATCGAAGCGCCGTACCGCAGGCGTCGGCGACATCATCGTCGTCAGCGTCAAGGAAGCCGCGCCCCGCGGCCGAGTGAAGAAGGGCGACGTTCACCGCGCGGTGATCGTTCGCACCGCCAAGGACATCCGCCGTCCCGACGGTTCGGTGATCCGCTTCGATTCCAACGCCGCGGTGCTGGTCAACAAGAACGAGGAGCCGATCGGCACCCGTATCTTCGGCCCGGTCGTCCGCGAGCTTCGTGCGAAGAAGCACATGAAGATCATCAGCCTTGCGCCGGAGGTGCTGTGATGGCCGCGCAGAAGATCAAGAAAGGCGATCGGGTCGTCGTCCTGTCCGGCAAGGACAAGGGCCGGACCGGCGAGGTCACCAAGGCGATGCCGAAAGAAGGCAAGGTGATCGTGTCGGGGATCAACGTCCACGCTCGTCACCGCAAGCCCTCGCAGCTCAACCCGCAGGGCGGGATCGAGCGCAAGGAAGCGCCGCTGCACATTTCGAAGGTTGCGATCGCGACCGGCGACGGAAAGCCGAGCCGAGTCCGCTTCGAGGTGCGCGACGGCAAGAAGGTCCGCGTCGCGGCCAAGACCGGAGAGCTGATCCATGGCTGACGAAAAGAACAAGGCCGAAGAGGCGCCTGCGACCGAGCAGGTAGAGGTCGAGCGCGTCGGCGAGGCCGAGAAGGCTGAAGCCGCGGCGGTCGAGGCGCTTCCGAAGGTCGAGGAGGCTTCGGTTCCGCAGGCCGCGAAGACCGAGTCCAAGCCGTCCAAGACGCCGAGGGATTATACGCCTCGGCTGAAGGCTGACTATGACAAGCGGATCGTCCCGGCGATGATCGAGAAGTTCGGGTACAAGAACAAGTTCGAGGTCCCGAAGCTCGACAAGATCGTCATCAACATGGGCGTTGGCGAGGCGACCCAGGACAAGAAGCGGGTCGAGACGGCGGCCGCCGAGATGCAGCAGATCTCGGGCCAGAAGCCCGTGATCACCAAGGCGAAGAAGTCGATCGCCCAGTTCAAGCTGCGCGAAGGCATGCCGATCGGAGTGAAGGTCACCCTTCGCCGCGACCGCATGTTCGAGTTCCTCGACCGCCTGGTCACGATCGCGCTTCCGCGCGTTCGCGACTTCCGCGGCCTCAACCCGAAGTCCTTCGACGGCCGTGGCAACTACGCCATGGGCCTCAAGGAACAGATCATCTTCCCCGAGATCAACTACGACCAGATCGACAAGGTCCGGGGGATGGACGTCATTGTAACCACGACGGCGAAGACGGACGAGGAGGCGCGCGAGCTGCTGCGCCTGTTCAATTTCCCCTTCCCGCAAGAGGAGCAGCGGGAAGCCGCGTAAGCGGTTTCCCCGTTAGGAGAAGAACTTAAGTCATGGCGAAACTGAGTTCGATCAACAAGAACGAGCGGCGCAAGAAGCTCGTCCAGCAGAATGCGGCCAAGTACGCGAAGCTGAAGGCGATCGCGAACGATGAGTCGAAGGACGAGACGGAGCGCCTGATCGCGCGCCTGAAGATGGCCGAGCTGCCGCGCAACGCGAACCCGACCCGGGTTCGGAACCGCTGCGAGCTGACTGGCCGTTCACGCGCTTATTACCGCAAGTTCCGTCTGTCGCGGATCATGCTTCGGGAGCTGGCCAACAAGGGCCTGATCCCGGGCGTCATCAAGTCGAGCTGGTAAGGATTTACGGATGGCGATGACCGATCCCCTGGGTGACCTGCTCACCCGCATCCGCAACGGCCAGCAGGCGAAGAAGGATTCGATCCTGACGCCGGCGTCGAAGCTGCGTGCACGCGTTCTCGATGTGCTCCAGCGCGAAGGCTATATCCGCGGATATTCCGAAGAAGAGCTTGCGGGCCAGAAGGGCCTCCGAATCGAGCTCAAATATTTTGAGGGCCAGCCCGCGATCCATCACCTGGCGCGCGTGTCCAAGCCCGGCCGCCGAGTCTATTCGGCCGCTCGCGAGCTTCCGCGAATCCGCAACGGTCTCGGCACGATCATCGTGTCGACTCCGCGCGGAGTGCTGTCGGACGCCGAGGCGCGCGAGCACAATGTCGGCGGCGAAGTGCTGGCGGAGGTGTTCTGATGTCCCGCATTGGCAAGAAACCCATCGCCCTTCCGGCAGGCGTCACCGCCACCGTCGAGAGCGGCATGCTGACCGTCAAGGGTCCGAAGGGCACGCTCGCGATGCAGCTGCTCGACGATCTCGTTAAGTACGAGGTCGCCGACGGCGAGATTCGAGTCAGCCCGCTCACGGACGCGCAGCGCAACCGAGCAGCGTGGGGGATGACCCGGACCAACGTGCAGAACCTAGTCACCGGAGTGACCGAGGGCTTTACCAAGGTGCTGGAGATCACCGGCGTCGGCTACCGCGCTCAGGCCCAGGGCAAGAACCTCCGCCTTCAGCTCGGCTACAGCCACGACGTCAATTACAAGCTGCCCGAAGGCATCGATGTGAAGACTCCCGACCAGAACACGGTCGAGATCAGCGGCATCGACAAGCAGAAGGTCGGCCAGGTCGCGGCCGAGATCCGCCGCTGGCGCAAGCCGGAGCCCTACAAGGGCAAGGGCATCAAGTACCGCGGCGAATATATCTTCCGCAAAGAAGGCAAGAAGAAGTAGCCATGGCGAAACTCTCTCTCTTCGATCGCCGGCGCCGCCGAGTCCGCACCGCGCTTCGCTCGCGTGCTTCCGGCAAGCCGCGCCTTTCGGTCCATCGTTCGGGCCGGCACATCTACGCCCAGGTCATCGACGACTCGGCGGGCAAGACGCTCGCTTCGGCTTCGACCCTGGACAAGGACGTCAAGGGCAAGACCGGTGCCACCAAGGACAGCGCGGCGGCCGTCGGCAAGACGCTCGCGGAGCGCGCCAAGAAGGCCGGCGTGTCGAGCGTCGTGTTCGACCGTGGCGGCTTCCTTTTCCATGGCCGTGTGAAGGCTCTCGCCGACGCTGCCCGCGAAGGCGGACTGGAGTTCTAAATGGTACAAGAGACTGAAACGCCTGAAGTCGTTCAGGAAGGCGCCGAGCAGGCGCGAGCCGAGGTTCCGGCCGAAGCCAGCCCGCCGCCGCAGGGACGTGGTCCCCGTGGTGGTCGCGGCGGTGGCCGTGGCCGTAGCGGCGGTGACCGTGGCGGCCGTGGCCGTCGTGACGACCGTCGCGGACGCCGTGACGACGAGGAAGGCGGCGAGGAGCTGATCGAGAAGCTCGTCCACATCAACCGCGTTTCCAAGACCGTGAAGGGCGGCAAGCGCTTCGGCTTTGCTGCGCTCGTCGTCGTCGGCGACGGCAAGGGTCGTGCGGGCTTCGGCCACGGCAAGGCTCGCGAGGTTCCCGAGGCGATCTCGAAGGCGACGGCTGCAGCGAAGAAGGCGATGATCCGCGTTCCGCTGCGCGACGGCCGAACCCTTCACCACGACGGCCTCGGCCACTTCGGCGCTGGCCGGGTGACGATCCGGACGGCCCCGGCCGGAACGGGAATCATCGCCGGCGGCCCGATGCGCGCGATCTTCGAGAGCCTCGGCGTTGCCGACGTCGTCACCAAGTCGGTCGGCACGTCGAACCCGTACAACATGATCCGAGCGACCTTCGAGGCGCTGAAGGAGCAGACGAGCCCACGCTCGGTTGCCCAGCGTCGCGGCAAGAAGGTCGCCGACCTGCTCGGACGCGGCGGCGCAAGCGCAGCCGAAGCCGAGGCCCAGGCCGAAGCGGTTGTGGAGTAAGATTGATGGCCAAGATCAAGATCACCCAGACCGGGTCGCCGATCCGCCGCGACAAGACCCAGCGGGCGACGCTCGTCGGCCTCGGCCTCAACAAGCTTCACCGCACGGTGGAAGTGGAGGGCACCCCTGAAGTGCTCGGCCAAGTTCGCAAGGTCCAGCACCTCGTGAAGGTCGAAGAGGCCGCCTAACCCAACCGGTCCCCAAGTGGGCCTGCGCGACAAAAGCGAAAGCGAGTGCAAGACGATGAAACTCAACGAACTCAGGGATAATAAGGGCGCTCGGCAGGGCCGGGTGCGCGTTGGCCGCGGCATCGGCTCGGGCCTTGGAAAAACCGCGGGCCGCGGACAGAAGGGCGCCAAGGCGCGCTCGGGCGTCTCGATCAACGGCTTCGAGGGCGGCCAGATGCCGCTTCACATGCGGATCCCGAAGCGCGGCTTCAACAACATCTTCGCCCGCGACTATGCCGAGGTGAATATCGGCGCGATCCAGAAGGCGATCGACGCCGGCAAGCTCGACATCAAGGCCACGCTCGACCACGACGCACTGAAGGGCGCAGGCCTGGCGCGCGGCGGCAAGGATGGCGTTCGCGTCCTCGGCAAGGGCGAGCTCAAGGCAAAGCTGGCGCTGAAGGTCGCCGGAGTGTCGAAGGGCGCGCGCGAGGCGGTCGAGAAGGCCGGCGGGTCGATCGAGCTGATCGAGCGCAAGAACCCGGCCGAGCTCGCCGCCGCGAAGAAGGGCTCGCGCAAGGCCGCCAAAGCTGAGGCCTGAGGGCCTTAGACAAGCGGCCTCGAGCCACTATATCGGCGGCGGGGAGGCACCAGGCCTTTACGCCGCCGTTTGTATTTCCGGGGATTTTTAGTCGATGGCATCAGCAGCCGAACAACTTGCCTCAAGCATCACGTTGGCGAATTTCCAGAAAGCGACCGAGCTTAAAAAAAGGCTCTGGTTCACGCTTGGCGGGCTGATCCTCTTCCGGCTGCTTTCGTTCGTTCCGGTGCCGGGCATCGACCCCGCGGCGATGGCTGCGCTCTACCAGACCCAAAGCGGCGGAATCCTCGACGTCTTCAACACTTTCTCCGGCGGCGCGCTCCAGCGCTTCTCGATCGTCGCCCTCGGAGTGATGCCGTACATCACTGCATCGATCGTCATCCAGCTCGGCGCAACGCTCTACGGCCCCTGGCAGCAGCTCAGGAAAGAAGGCGAGACGGGGCGCAAGAAGCTCAATCAATATACGCGCTACCTGACGGTCGCGATCACTCTCGTTCAAGGATATCTCGCCGTTAAGGGCCTGGAATCCCAGTCGGTAAAGCAGGGCATCCAGGCGGTCGTCCAGCCGGGCATATTGTTCGAGCTTGCGGGCACGGTCAGCCTCATCGGCGGAACCTTGTTCCTGATGTGGATCGGCGAGCAGATCACCAGCCGCGGCATCGGCAACGGCGTGTCGCTGATCATCATGGCCGGAATCATCGCCCGGATCCCGCAGGGCGTCGGACAGCTCCTGGAAGGGAGCAGGACGGGCTCCGTAAGCGGCCTTCTTGTCGTCGGAATCATCGCCCTCAGCGTGGTGCTGGTGCTGTTCATCTGTTTCATGGAGCGCGCCCAGCGGCGGGTGCTCATCCAATATCCGAAGCGGCAGACGGTCCGCGGGATGCAGCAGGAGCGCTCGCACCTGCCGATCAAGCTCAACACCGCCGGGGTCATCCCGCCGATCTTCGCTTCATCGCTCCTGCTGATGCCTCTGACGGTGCTCAACTGGGCGGGCAATCGAGCGACCGCGGGGGGCGGAACGAGCGACTGGCTGATCACGATCAGCACCTTTCTCCAGCCGCAGGGAGCGCCGTACCTTGCGCTCTACGCGATCGGGATCGCCTTCTTCACCTTCTTCTACACCGCGGTTCAGTTCAACAGCGAGGAAACCGCCGACAATCTGAAGCGCCACGGCGGCTTCATCCCCGGAATCCGGCCCGGCAAGGCGACCGAGGAATATTTCGATTACGTCCTCAACCGGATCACGGTCATCGGCGCTGCGTATCTCGTCGTCATCTGCCTAATCCCGCAGATCCTGTCGGCGCAGGCCGGCCTCAAGATCCAGCTCGGCGGCACCAGCCTCCTCATCGTGGTCAACGTGACCATGGACACCGTAAGCCAAATCCAGAGCCACCTCATCGCGCACCAATATGGTGACCTGATCAAGAAGGCGAAGCTCAAGACCACGCCGCGGCGGCGGTAGCCAGGGCGGCGATCAGGGGAGAGCGCCGACGTGTTGAACATCATTCTTTTGGGGCCGCCGGGCGCCGGGAAGGGAACGCAGGCCGCGCGGCTCCAGGCGAACCGCGGCATGGTCCAGCTGTCGACCGGCGACATGCTCCGCGAAGCCGTGGCAGCGGAAACGCCCATTGGCCTCAAAGCCAAGGAGGTCATGGAGCGCGGCGAACTCGTCAGCGATGCCATCGTCAGCGCACTCATCGGCGAGCGGCTCGACTCCGCTTCGGAGCAGGGTGCGATCTTCGACGGTTTCCCGAGGACTCGCGCGCAGGCGGAAGCACTCGACGTCATTCTGGCCGAGCGGGCGCGGCGCCTTGACCATGTGATCGAGCTTTCCGTCGACGAGGACGCGCTGGTGAAGCGCATCGTCGGACGCTTTAGCTGCGCCAAGTGCGGCACCGGTTACCACGAAAGCTTTCGGCCGACGAAAGTGCCAGGCGTCTGTGACGTCTGCGGATCGACCGAATTCAAGCGCCGCAAGGACGACAATGAGGAAACGGTCCGAACGCGAATGGCGGAATATCGCGCCAAGACGGAGCCGATCCTCCCTTTCTACGAGGCCCGCGGGCTGGTCCGGCGAGTCAACGGAATGGCCCCGATCGACGAGGTCGCCGCCGAGATCGACGCCATTCTGGACGGCGCAGCCTAGCTAAGGCATCCTCCAGAGCGCTGGAGGGGCCATGAAATATCTTGCTTTATTGGTGCTTCTCGCCGCCGCTCCTGCATCGGCGGAGGTCGTCAACGCATCGGCGAACGGCTTCGAACTGCTCGAGACGGTGCCGCTAGTGGTTCCTCCGGACGTCGCCTTCAAGGCCTTTGGCGACCTGCCGGCGTGGTGGGATCCCGAGCACACCTATAGCGGCAATTCCTCCAACCTCCGGCTGGAGCTCGTTGCCGGCGGCTGCTTCTGCGAGCGCCTGCCCAAGACGGGCGGCGGAGTGGAGCATATGCATATCGTCTCGGTCGACCCTGGGAAACGAGTTATCCTGACCGGCTCGCTCGGCCCGCTGCTCTATGAAGCGACGACGGGCGTCATGGATGTACAAGTGAAGACGATCGCGGGCGGTTCCCAGCTGACCCTTGACTACAAGGTCGCCGGATTCGCAAACGGCGGCGCAGACAAGCTTGCACCGGCGGTTGACGCTGTCCTTTCCGAGCAGCTCAAGCGCTTCCGAACCTACGCTACCGGGAGGCCGAGGACCTAGGCGCGCTCGAGGGTAATGAAGCGGAAGGCGGGACGCCCGTTCTCCGAAGGATGCTCCTCGCGATAGGTTTCGCGCCAGCCGCCGCCGGCACGGGGATTCTCGATTGAAGTGTCGCCGGGAACTTCGTCCAGCACTTCGGTCAGTTCGATGCGCTCGGCGAGGGACAGGAAAAGGCGGAACAAGTCGGCGCCGCCGATGACCGAGATGGGCTCGCCCGAGGCGAGCCTCAGCGCCTCGTCCATGTCGTGCGCGACTTCCGCTCCTTCGCTGGTCCAGGAGCGATCGCGAGTGAGGACGATGTGGCGCCTTCCCGGTAGAAGCCCGGGCAAGCTCTCGAACGTCTTTCGGCCCATCACCATGACGCTGCCCATGGTGAGCGCTTTAAAGCGCTTGAGATCGGCAGGAATATGCCACGGCAACGTGCCGTCGCGGCCGATCACGCCATTCTTGGCGCGGGCGACGATGATCGTGATCGGCGAAATGTTCATCGAACCTGCTTTGACGAGCGCAGTGCTCCGTGCCAAGCCGTCCGCCATGACAGGGGGCTCGCCCACGCTGATCGCCGAAGCCGAGCGGCGATTTGGCCCAAAGGCCGTAATTACCGATCCCAAGGAAATAGAACCCTGGGTCGTGGATTGGCGCGGCCGGGTCCACGGCTCGGCTCCAGCCCTGCTTGCACCCGCCTCGACGGAAGAAGTCGCCGAGATCGTCCGTCTCGCGGCCGAAAACCGGGTGCCGCTCGTGCCGCAGGGCGGAAACACGGGCATGGCCGCTGGAGCGACTCCGCCGGCGGACGGATCAGCGCTTCTTCTCTCGATGCGGCGAATGAACAAGATTCGCTCAATGAGCGCCAAGGATCATCTCGCGGTGGCCGAAGCCGGCGTGGTGCTCGCGAAATTGC
>DASQYQ010000414.1:0-3500 GCA_035639115.1 Sphingomicrobium sp.
CGGGCGGCCGCCGACCCCACTAGCGCGCCGGCTGCCCGCTTTCGGCAAGGGCCTCGGCGACCCTTGCATCGGTGTCGTCACCGACGTCTGCGGCTCTGCGCTCCTGCGCAGTCACGCGTGCCCATTCGAGAAGCACGAACAATGTGGAGACGAGCGCGGTTGCCGCGGTCCAGCGGAACACGGGGGCATAGCCATATATGTCGAAGGCCTCGCCGACGGCTCCGCGTCCCAGCGTTCCCACGAGGGACAGCAATGAGCCGAGCAACGCGTATTGGATCGCGCCATACTTCTTGCTGACGATACTGGAGACGTAGGCGACGAACGCCGTGAGCGCGAGGCCGGTGGTGATGTTTTCGTAGCAGATCGCGAGCAGCAGCCGCATCATCCGCTCGTCGCTTCCAAATGCGCGCGCCAATGCGTCGAGCCGAAGCAAGTGCGAAAAACCGTCGATCATCGGCGCGCCGTCGGCGAGGTCGGCGTAGAGAAAATTGCCGAGCGGCGGCAGGATCGCACCCAGGAGGATCGTCGGGAAGCGGCCGATCTTGGCGAAGAGGTACCCGCCCAAGCTGATCCCCAGCATCGTCATGATGATTCCGAAGATCTTCGAGGCGAAGGCTACCTCGTCCTTCGTGTAGTGCATGTAATCGAGATAGAAGGGGTAAGCGAAGCTCGCCCAGATGTTGTAGCAAATGGCGTAGGTCAGGATGAAGCCGATCGCCGCGAGCACGCCCCAGCCCATCCGCCCCGACAGCTCCGCCAGCGGATCGACCAAGGCCGAATAGAGATGGTTCATCAAGGTGCGGCCGGCGCCATGTGCGGGATCGTGCGCTGCAAGGACCCGCTCCGGGCTCTTCGAAAGGCGGTTCGCCACCGCCGCGACTGCCAAAGGCACGAAGACGGTGGCAATGATGATAAGCACGCCCCAAGTCTTCGTGAAATCGGCAACCGAGGGCGCAGTCGCCGCGGGCACGGCAGGCTCCAGCATCGACACAGCGAAGGTCACGAGCCGAACGATCGCCCAAAGCCAGCTGATGCCCACGATGGCGAGGAGCAAAGCGCGCACTCCAGGCTTGAGCGCACCCGGCTCTGCAAGCGCTCCGTAGAGCTTCTGGCGCTCGGGCCGCGGCGTATCGGGGGCGGTCAGGGTAATCAGCAGAAGCGCGACGAAGATCGCCGCCATGACCAGATAGACATTGGGCCAGCTCATCCGGGCGGCCATCACCAGTGCGATCGCACCGCCGACGATCGACGCGGTACGATAGCCGAACTGCGTCAGCGCGGAGAGCAACTCGATGGGCGCCTCCTCATCGGCCTGATCGATGCGCCAGCCGTCGATCGCGATGTCGTGGCTCGCCGACGCAAGCGCTGCAGCGAAGGCGATCAGCACGAAATTGCCGATCGAGGTCGCCGGATTGGTGAGCGCGAGAAGCGCGAGGCAAGCAGCGATGACGAGCTGGCACAGAGCGATCCAGCTCTTCCGCCGGCCGATGCGCTCGAGGCCGGGAATCTGCAGCCGGTCGACGACCGGGGACCACAGGAACTTGAACGAGTAAGCGAGGCCGATCCACGAGAAGATTCCGATGGTCGCGAGCTTGACCCCTACTTCGCCGAGCCATGCGGTGAGCGTTCCGATCAGAAGCGCGAAAGGAAGGCCCGAGGAGAAGCCGAAGGCGAGCATTGTCGCGGACTTGCGAGTCGCGAGCGCCGCCTTGAGCAGCTTGAAACCCTTGGGCCTCTGGCCTGCCATCTGGTCCCCTCCTCCGTTCCAGCGAAGACCTTAGACAGCTTTCAGGGCCCGCATAACCCCGCAGCGAACGGTTCGCCTACGAGTCGCTCTCGTCGATCGCGATGAACAGCTCGACGCCCTTGGGTGCCTTCACCTTTTCCCCCTGCAAGTGACGGTCGACCGCTTCAATCGCCTTGATCAGCTGGCGCTCCGTATAGGGCTTCATCACGCAGCCGATCGCGACTTCGGAGGCGCCCGGGTAGGAAAGCCCAGTCGCGAAGAGCGTCGGAACGCCTTTCTCCTTCGCGGCGCGCGCAAGCTCGATTCCAGTCTGATCCTTGCGCAGCCGAACGTCGCTGAGGATCAGGTGCACCATCTCCTTCTCGAGGATCGCGAGCGCCTCTTCGAGGTCGTCGACGGTGCCGACGACTTCATAGCCGGCGTCGCCGAGGAAATTCTCGTTGTCGAATGCGGTCAGCGGCTCATCCTCGACGATGAGGATGCGCTTGACGACTTGCTTACGCTTTCCGAACAGCATCTTTAGTCCCGACCAATGAAGTCGCCTAAGCAACGAACGAGCAAACGCACAGTGCCGCCGCGCAGCAACCGTGGCCGCACTGTGCCCGCCGCGCCACAGAAACGCGAGGGCGGGCCGCAGCGCATCGCCAAGCTGCTCGCGCGCGCCGGAGTCGCTTCCCGTCGGGAAGTCGAGCGCATGATCGCCGAAGGGCGCATCGCGCTCAATGGGGAAAAGCTCACCACGCCAGCTACTCTGCTCGAAAATTTGAGCGGCGTGACGGTCGACGGAAAAGCGGTCCGCGAAGCGGCGGCAACGCGGCTGTTTCGCTTTTACAAGCCGCCGGCGACGATCACCGCCGAGCGCGATCCGCGCGGACGTCCGACCATCTACGACCGTCTCCCCGCCGGACTTCCGCGAGTGATGCCGGTTGGCCGCCTCGACTTCATGACCGAGGGACTGCTGCTTCTGACCAACGATGGCGAGCTGAAGCGGCAGCTCGAGCTTCCGAGAACCGGCGTGGTGCGGACGTATCGCGCACGCGCCTACGGCAAGGTCACGCAGGCGCAGCTCGAGGATCTCGCAGACGGAGTAACGATCGAAGGCATCCACTACGGCTCGATCAATGCGAACCTCGAACGGCGGACGGGCAGCAACTGCTGGATCGAGATGAGCCTGACCGAAGGCAAGAACCGTGAAGTGCGCCGAGTGCTCGCGTTCCTGGGAATGCAGGTCTCGCGGCTGATCCGAACGGCGTATGGGCCGTTCACGATCGCTGGGATGGAGCCCTGCGACGCGGACGAGATCGTGGAAGCGGAACTCCAGGATTTCCGCAAAACTCTGAGATGAGGATCATCGCCGGCGAGTGGCGGGGAAGGGCTCTCGAGGCTCCGTCCGGGATGGCGACCCGTCCCACCGCCGACCGCGCGCGCGAAACCTTGTTCTCGATGCTTGCGAGTCGGATCGGAAGCTTCCAGGACCTGCGCGCGGCGGACCTCTTCGCGGGGAGCGGCGCGTTGGGGCTCGAGGCTCTGTCGCGCGGTGCCGCTAGCGCCACATTCGTCGAAAGCGACGCGAAGGCTGCGGCGGCGATCAAGCGCAATGCGGCGAAGCTCGGAGCGAACGATCGCGTGCGGATCATTGCAGGTTCGGCATTGTCGCTGCCGCGGTTGGAGCCCTTCGACCTGATATTGGCCGATCCGCCTTACTCGCAAGGCTCGGGCACCGCGGTGGTACGTGCAGTTTCCGATGCAGGGT
>DASQYQ010000415.1:0-5353 GCA_035639115.1 Sphingomicrobium sp.
AGTCCCTTGGCGGTCGGTCCAGCCGACGAGCTCGTGGCCGAAGCCGATCGAAAAGGTCTCCGCCGGAATTCCGAAGAGTCTCGCCATTAGATAGTGGCCGAGCTCGTGGAAGAAGACGAGCGGGCCGAGCACGCACACGAAGGCGATGAGGATCAGCCAGAGCGGCGGCTGGGGAAGCATCAGTGGCACCCCTCGGTCATTAGCGCTTCAACGCACGATCTAGTGGCTTTGTCGATCGCGAGCACGTCCTCGACGCATTCCGGCGCCGAATGATCCGCAGCGTCGAGCGCCCTCTCGACAAATTCGACGATCTCCGGGAAGCGCAGGCGACCGGAAAGGAAGCCCGCGACCGCGACCTCATTGGCCGCGTTGAGAACCGCCGCCGCCGCCCCCCCGGCTTCGAGAGCTGCGCGAGCCAGTCTCAGCGCGGGAAAGCGGGCCAGGTCCGGGGCTTCGAAGTCCAAGCGGCCAATCGCGGCAAGGTCGAGCCGCGCCGCCGGCGTTTCCATCCGTTCCGGCCAGGCAAGCGCAAAAGCGATCGGAATTCGCATATCCGGGCTTCCGAGCTGCGCCAGCATGGATCCGTCAACGAACTCGACAAGCGAATGGACGACCGACTGCGGATGAATCAGGACATCGATCCGGCTTGAAGGGAGACCGAACAGGTACCGCGCTTCGATCAGCTCGAGACCCTTGTTCATCATCGTCGCCGAGTCGACCGAGATCTTAGCTCCCATCGACCAATTAGGATGGGCGACGGCCTGCTCTGGCGTGGCAGCGGCGATAAAGTCGACAGAAGCAGTGCGGAAGGGGCCGCCGCTCGCAGTCAAGATTATCCTTGAGACGTCTTCGATGCTGGCGCCGGCAAGACATTGGAAGATAGCGTTATGCTCGCTGTCCACCGGTAATAGCGTCGCTCCGCTTTCTTCCGCGGCGCGAGTCATAAGCTTGCCGGCGGTGACGAGTGCTTCCTTGTTGGCGAGCGCGACTGTCTTTCCGGCATCCACTGCGGCCATGACCGGCTTCAAACCGGCGCAACCGACAATCGCCGCAATCATGAGCTCGGCCTCGCCCGCCGCTGCCTCGATCAGCGCCGCTTCGCCGGCCGCGGCTCGGCAGTTTGTATCAGCCAAGGCCGCGCGAAGCTCATCCAGCCGCGTTTCGTCCGCGATGACCGCAAGCTTCGCATCGGTGCGCCGCGCAATGTCCGCAAGCCCTTGGACATTGGTAGCCGCCGTGACCGTGACGACTTCGAATTGGTCGCGATTGCGTTCGGCGAGGTCGAGCGTGGATTTGCCGATCGAGCCGGTGGCGCCGAGGATGGCGAGCTTGCGCGTCACACCAGCCCCAGTAGCTGGACGTAGGCGGTAAGCACAGCCACCGGGACGAGCCCGTCGAGCCGGTCCAGAACGCCGCCATGTCCGGGGAGCCATGCGCCCGAATCCTTTACTCCTGCCTTGCGCTTCATCGCGCTCTCGAAAAGGTCTCCGCCCTGGGCCGCCGCCGCGAAAAGCGGAGCACAGGCCAGAAGCACCTTTCCAAGACCGGCGGCAAGAACCCAAGCGCCCCCGAGAAGCGTCGCTGCAGCGATACCACCATAGAGACCCTCAACGGTTTTTCCCGGGCTAATCGTCGGGGCAAGCTTCCGTCGCCCGAATGACCGCCCTGCGAAATAAGCGCCAATGTCCGTCGACCAAGTCACGATGAACACCCATAACAGCAGGTCGAACCCGGCGCGTTCGCGGATCCACAGGATCGACAGCGCCGGCAGGAGCGCATAGAAGAACCCGCCGAAATACCAGGTCGCGCCCCAGCCCCTGACTAACCGGGTCCATTCATAGAACATCGCCGTCGCGATGCCCGCCACGACTATCGCGAGCAGGTATCCGCCCTCGAACGCGACCAGCAGCGCCGCGGCGATGAGGACCAGACCGGTGACGGTGCGGACGAAAAGCTCGTTCACCGCCCACCGAAGCGACGCTCACGCGCCACGAACCGTTCCAGCGCCTGCGCGAACTCCTTCTCAGAAAAGTCCGGCCAAAGCGTGTCGACGAACATCAGCTCGGCGTAGGCCGCCTGCCACAGCAGGAAGTTCGATAGCCGCACCTCACCCGATGTCCGGATCAGCAGATCGAGATCAGGAAGGCCATGCGTCTGCAGCCCTGCCGCCACCGCTTGCTCATCAACTGCCTCTGCATCGATCTCGCCGTCGGCTGCTCTTCGTGCAAGCATGCGCGCAGCAGCCGCGATCTCGGCACGCGAACCGTAGTTCAGGGCGACCACCAGCGTCAGCTGCTCGTTGCCGGCGGTATGCTCGACCGCTCGCTCCAGTCTCGCAACGAGATCCGGCTCGAACGCCGAATAATCGCCGATCAACTTGAGCTTTACGCCTTCCCTATGAAGCGCCGCGAGTTCGCGCTCGAGGTAGAAACGCATAAGCCCCGTGAGGTCGGAAATCTCTTCGCTGCTGCGCTTCCAGTTCTCCGAAGAAAAGGCGTAGAGGGTGAGCACCTCAACGCCGTTGTCGACGGCGGCTTGCATGGCTCGGCGGACGGCTTCGGCGCCTGCTTTGTGCCCGGCGACGCGGGGAAGGCCGCGCTGCTTTGCCCAGCGGCCGTTGCCGTCCATGATGATCGCGACGTGGCGCGGGGCCTTGGTCCTTCCCGCGAGTCCGGCGGCGCCCTCGGGGGCGGCTGCAGAGCTCACTTGCCGAGGATTTCCTTTTCCTTCGCCTGGGCGGCCTCGTCGATTTCCTTGATGGTGTCGTCGGTCATCTTCTGAACGTCATGCTCGAGCCGCTTGCGCTCGTCCTCGCTGATCTCGTGCTTTTTCTCGTCCTGCTTTAGATGATCCATCCCGTCGCGGCGGACGTTTCGGACGGCAACGCGCGCCTTCTCGGCATATTGGCCGACGAGCTTCGCGAGTTCCTTGCGGCGCTCCTCGGTCAGCTCGGGTATCGGAAGCCGGATGACTTGGCCGTCGGTGATCGGGTTTAGGCCGAGGCCTGCAGAACGGATCGCTTTCTCGACCGGTCCGACGTTGGAACGATCCCAGACCTGCACGGACAGCATACGAGGCTCCGGCACCTGTACGGTCGCCACCTGATTCAGAGGCATGTTCGATCCGTAGACTTCGACGTGCACGGGATCGAGAAGTGCCGTCGATGCGCGGCCGGTGCGGAGACCCGCAAGGTCGTGCCTGAAGGCCTCGACGGCGCCATGCATGCGGCGCCTGAGATCGTCGGTGCTGATGGTCGTCGTCATCGGTCAGTCTCCGTTCTGAACGATCGTCGCAGTCCCGCTTCCGCCCAGAACCTGGGCAAGGTTGCCCGGCTGGCGGATGTTGAACACGACGATCGGAATATTGTTGTCGCGACATAGCGCGACTGCGGCCGCGTCCATAACCTTGAGGTCGTCGCTCAGCACCTTTCCGAAGCTGAGCGTCTCATAGCGCGTTGCGTCCGCTACCTTCTTCGGATCGGCGGTGTAGACGCCGTCGACGCTCGTTCCCTTGAACAAGGCATCGCAGCCCATTTCAGCCGCCCGCAGTGCTGCAGCAGTGTCCGTGGTGAAATAGGGATTGCCGGTGCCGGCGGCGAAAAGGACGATGCGTCCCTTCTCTAGGTGCCTAAGTGCGCGCCTGCGGATGTAAGGTTCCGACACGCTCGCCATTGGGATCGCCGACATCACGCGGGTGTCGACGCCCAGTTTCTCAAGCGCGTTCTGCACGGCCAGCGCGTTCATCACGGTCGCCAGCATGCCCATGTAATCAGCGGTCGCGCGGTCGAATCCCTTCGCCGCAGCCGCCATTCCGCGGAAGATGTTGCCGCCGCCCACGACGAGGCAGAGCTCCTGCCCCTGTCCCTTCGCCTCGGCGATCTCCCCGGCGAGACCGGCGACAGCGGCCGGATCGATTCCGAACTGCCCCTGCCCCATCAGCGCCTCGCCCGAAAGCTTCAGCAGGATCCGGTTGAAGCGTGGGCGGGTCATTCCGTGGAGTTGTCCTCAGGATGTAACAAGAGCGCCACGCCTTTATGGCGCACGCGCGCCCTTGCCAACTGCATTACTTGTCCAGACGGGGCCTAGGCGTCACCTCCGCAAAACAAGCGAATCAAACGACCGAGGCAAGAATGGCCCATGAGACTCTCGCCGGCCCTCGGTGGTTTCCGCTTCGATTCGACTCCGACCGGGACAGCTATCACTTCGTCTTCATTCCCGCCGAAGTGCATCGCGATCTCGCATTTCTCAGAGACTTTAAACCGGCGCCGTCGGAAACGCGCATTTTGCCGCGCGCGTCCGTCCGCAACATATTCGTCCAAACCGCGCCACTGCACTTGATCCTGCATTCCGGTCTCGGCGGATCAACGTTCCTCGCAAGAGCGCTGGCTCAGCCGGGCGTCGCCATTTCGCTTCAGGAGCCGCCAATCCTCACCGACGTCATCGGCTACGGGCTCAAGAGGCCTCCTGACGAGATGAACGATCTTCTGAGGGAGGTCTCGCAACTGCTCCCACGGCCATTCCCGCCGGCCAAAGCGACCATCTGTAAATTGAGTGGCATTGGCAACGGGCTGGCACGACTCCTAGGAGAGCTTCACCCGAGCTCCCAACTCCTGTGCCTTCAGAATCCGCTAGAGCAGCTCCTTGCAGCCTTCGCGCAGCGCGGAATCAGTGGCAGGATGCGTCAGTTGCTGCTCGGCATACGCAATTCGCGGATGATGGCGTTCGAAATGACCGACAAGCAATTGCTCGATCACACGGACTTCCAGCTTGCCGGCCTTGCCTGGCTATCGATTCAGAAAATGATGGTCATCGCCGCTCAAGCCCTCGGGCCCGAACGATTGCGTTCAATAACGAGCGAGGACCTGGCTCGGCTTCCCGCCGACACGCTTTCGGCAATCTCGTCCCATTTCCGGCTCGACCTAGACGTGGACCGCTGCATCTCAAGCGGCCTCCTGGATCGTCACTCGAAAACGGGAGAGCCCTTCGACCCTCAGCACCGCATGGAGAGGCTGGCAGGAGCGCTTCATGTCCACGGTCAAGAAATTGAACCGGTCATAAGCTGGGCAAGGAGGGTCGCCGAGACGACTGGAATCCCTTGGGACCTTCCCTACCCTCTGCTGGAACGAGCGGCTTAAACGACGGGCTCAGGATTTTTTTTTACGCCCGACGCCGCTGCGACCTCGGCAGCGAAGTCGCTCTGCTGCTTCTCGATGCCTTCGCCGAGTTGGAAGCGGACGAAGCCTGTCAGCTGGATGGCCGTTCCGGCATCCTTCGCGGCGGAGGCGATGATGTCGGCAACGGGAGTCTTGTTGTCGCGGACGAAAAGCTGGCTGAGCAGCGCATTCTCCTTCCGG
>DASQYQ010000416.1:0-2312 GCA_035639115.1 Sphingomicrobium sp.
TTGGGGTCGACGATCGCATTGTCGACGTTGGTGAAAATCTTGAAGTGCCGCGAGACTCGAGCATCGTAGCCGTAAGAGGAGAGCCCATAGCTGATGCAGCCCTCACGCCGCTGCGCCTCCACGAACGGCTCGATCATGCGGTGTGCCTGGGCCTGCTCGCGAATCCAGCGGTCGGAAAGAATTGCCATGCTTGAGAGCTAGCGGGACGCTACGTTCCAGTCCACGTGCCCGCGCACTCCATGCAGCCGTCGAGTGTAGGATGCTTGCCACATGTGCCACGGGCGTCCGCCGAAATTGGGCTCCGACCGGATACTTCGAAGCCAGAGCGGGCGGTTGAAGGTGGCGCTTATTCGATAGCGTTTGTCGAAGTGCCTGGTCAGATAAAGAACTGCATGCTTCCCGTAGCGGGCTTCCACGATCCG
Organism: Sphingomicrobium sp.; assembly: GCA_035639115.1. Classification (GTDB taxonomy): domain Bacteria; phylum Pseudomonadota; class Alphaproteobacteria; order Sphingomonadales; family Sphingomonadaceae; genus Sphingomicrobium. The sequence goes on from DASQYQ010000416.1 coordinate 423, forward strand.
CAGAAAATCATGGAGCTCTCTGTGGACTTTCGCCCGCGAGGGACGCCGGTTGCAGTTGCCGGGAAATTCGAGGTCCACGGCAGGCGGCAGCGCTGCCGCGTCAAAGGGCACGGTACGCACGAAATTCGCTGCTTGTGCTCGTCCGCTGCCGCAGAGCCTGAAGAAGTGGTAGGCGCCTCGGTGGATGCCTGCCCGGTGGGCGGCTCGCCAATTGATTGAGAACCGCCTGTCGACGTGATCCGAGCCTTCAGTGGCCTTGATATAGGCAAAGTCGACGCCTTGGCGGGGCAGTTTCGCCCAAGCGATGTGTCCCTGATGATGCGAAACATCGATGCCCTGATGCGGATATCGTCGCTCCGACGGACGCCATCCGCCGTGCCGCGCAGCTGCAGGAGTAGTGACGGCGAAAATCGCTGCTGAGAAGAGCACGATCCACTTGCGGTGAACGGCCATGGAGCGAACGGTAACACCGCCATCTCGGCCTTCAATCAGGACAATCATTTATCTGTGGATGCGCGGTAACCAGGGGTAACTGAAGCACAGCCGTAGACGAATGATAGTGTGACCCAATCGCCACCCCGACGGTTCAAATTTCGACAGTTAATTTCCTGTGGATTAGCTGGCTTCAACGAAAAACGGGACTTCCTGTGAACGCTTCGCTGAGTCGTGCACAATCAATCCACAGCTGCGAATCTTTGTGCTACTTATGTTCTCGTTGCCGCGGGGGCCGGGCGGCGTAGGAGCAAGCCATGGCCGAAGTCATCCGCATCGCCGAGTCTGCGTCGGAAACCACCCAAGTTCTTCCGCAGAACGTCGAGGCGGAGGCGGCCCTGCTGGGCGCCCTAATGATCGACAACCGCCTGGTCGAGGACGTCCAGCTCAAGCTCAAGCCGCACCATTTCTTCGAACCGCTTCACGGACGCATCTACGAAGCGATTCTGAAAATGACAGATTCCAATCGGGTAGCGAATCCGGTAACTTTGCGTCCACTCTTTGAGAGTGACGAAAATATAAAAGAGGTTGGCGGCGCCGCATATTTGGCGCAATTGACGGGGTCGGGCGCGGCAGTGATTGGAGCGCGGGACTTCGCAGGACAGATCTACGATCTGGCCCTGCTCCGCGCGTTGATCGGCGTAGGCCGCGACCTGGTGGAAGGCGCGCTCGACACGAGTGAGGACGTTGCCCCCCTCGCTCAAATCGAGCGCGCCGAATCCGCGCTTTACTCGGTGGCGGAGGAAGGAGGGGCCGAGGGCAGGGCCAAATCCTTCTCCGACGCCACCAAGGAAGCGCTCGAAATGGCCGAGCGCGCGCTCAACAGCGGCGGCCACCTTTCCGGGTTCACGACCGGCCTCGAAGGCCTCAACTCGAAGATCGGCGGCCTTCACAAGTCAGACCTGATCATCGTCGCTGGCCGTCCGGGCATGGGCAAGAGCTCGCTTGCGACGAACATCGCTTTCGCAGCGGCGCAGCGCTTCGTCCGCGACGTCGAAGACGGGATCGAGCCGGAGAAATCGGCCGGTGCGCCGGTTGCATTGTTCAGCCTCGAAATGTCTGCGGACCAGCTCGCGACCCGCATCCTCGCCGAGCAGTCGGGAATCAGTTCCGAGAACCTCCGCATGGGGAAGATCAGCCAGCAGGAATTCCGCCAGCTCGCGCGCGCAGCCGGCGAGCTGCAGAGCCTGCCGCTGTACATCGACGATACGCCGGGCCTGACCATTGCCGCGTTGCGGACCCGCGCTCGCCGGCTCAAGCGACAGAAGGGCATCGGCGTCATCGTCGTCGACTATCTCCAGCTGCTTCAGGGCAGCGGAAAGGGCAGCGCTAGCGACAATCGCGTGCAGGAGATTTCCGAAATCAGCCGCGGCATGAAGCAACTCGCCAAGGAATTGA
>DASQYQ010000417.1:0-2532 GCA_035639115.1 Sphingomicrobium sp.
GGTCGTTCATGCTTAGGTATAGCTCCGTAACCAATTGCGCGAGTCACCTACCCGACTCAAGCTGAACCGAGCCCGACTCTCCCCGTGCTACTGATCCTGCTCGCCTGTCTTGACGGAATACTCACCATCCTAAGCCCGTGCATTTTGCCGGTTCTGCTTCGTCTTTGCGCGTGCGGATCGGCCGTTCGTGCGCAGCACCTTACCGATGCTCGCCGGAATGGCCGCGACCTTCGCGATCGTCGCGATCCTCGCGGCAGTCGGGTGCGGTTGGGCAGATCGAGCCGACGCGATCGGACGCTGGGCAGCGTTGGTTTTGCTCGCACTGTTTGGAATCGCGCTGGTTTTTCCGAATGTGCCAGACCGCCTGACTCGGCCTGTCGTCGCGCTTGGATCGCAGCTCACCGAGAAGCAGGGCTCCGGGCGTCGAAGCCTTTTCCTTCACGTTCGGCTGAGACGGCTCAGATCACTATCCGAATATTCGCGCCTCCCTCGGGCGCGGTGAGTGCGCAAATCGAACCGCCGTGCGCGAGCGCGACCTGCTTCGAAAAGCTGAGACCGACACCGCTGCCGCCTTTATGGGTGGTGTAGAAGGGCAGGAAGATGTCTTCGCGGCGGTCCTCCGGGATACCGCTTCCATTGTCCCGCACTTCAATCCGGCAATGGCCGGTCGGTTCGCGGGTGAGAGCAAGCGTGAGCACGGGCGATCCAATGTCGGCCGTCGCTCGAATTGCGTTGCGGAGGAGATTGAGCACCGCCTGTGAGAGCAACTCGGCATCTCCGTCCACGCTGAGCGTCTTGGGTGAGACCTCGACTCGAACGTCAATCTTCCGATCACCGGCGTTGGCAAGCGCGAGACGCATGATCTCCTCCGCCCACGGCTTTGCCTTGAAGAGGCGCCTGTGAACGTCGGGCGCCTGCGCAAACTCGCGATAGCTTTCGACGAACCTCAAGATCCCTTCGGCGCGTCGAGCCACCGTCTCCGTCGCGCTTTTCGCATCTTCGATCACGTCATTGCCCTTCGCCGCCGACGCCACGAGATCGGCACCCGTCCGCGCCAGAGATGTAACCGGCGTCAGCGAATTCATGATTTCGTGGGTGAGGACTCGAACCAGATCTGCCTGCGCCGCAACTTCGAGCGCTCCCAGCTCGCTCTGCACCGTGAGGATGGAGATGATCGTCACCGGCTTGTCCAGCCGGGCAACCTGAGCTGAAGCAAAAATGGCCTTTTGAGGCACGCCATCGAGCACGAGGCGAGTGATCTTGCGAGTTCCCGCCGGCAGCCGGGCCGCCGCCGCCAGCTCCGGGCCGAGAGTCTCGAGATCGGACATTCGGTTGAGCGGATATCGCGCGAACAGCTCCCGCGCCGCCTTGTTCAGTACCTCGACTCGGCCATCGCCATCGACGGAGAGGAGTGCGCTCGGGGCATCGTCGATGATCGCGGAGAGATAGCGCGCGTCGGCGCTCTCCTGCGCATGGCGAGCCTGGAGCGTCTTGAGCGCGTGATCTAGCGTCTGTCCAAGCACGTCGAACCCGCCGCCGCTCGGATCGGAGAAGCGTTGCGAATAATCTTCGAACCGGACGGACTCGACGAAACGCGAGACGAGGAAATTCGTCCGTCGGATGAAGTTCCAAAGGCTTGCGAGCGCGGTGATCGCAACGATAGCCGCAACCACCAAACCGGCGCGCACACCTGGGATCGACGCCGCTTTGATGACGAGCAGGACCGAGCCGATGAAGAGGATGGTGCGCCACGCCAGCACGAACTCGAACTTGCGCCTAAAGTCCATGCTTCTCCATGCGCCGGTACAGCGCGCCTCGACTGAGGCCGAGCTCGCCGGCCGCCAGCGAGATGTTGAAGTGATGCATCCGGAGCGCCCGCTCGATCATCTGCTTTTCGAGCTGGTCCAGGTTCAGCGTCTCGCTGACGCTTGCCACCGCGGTCACCCTGTGGGCGCGCGTGGCCAGCGGGAAATCGTCGCTTCTGTAGCGGTCCCCTTCGGCCATGATCACAGCTCTTTCGGCCGCATGACGAAGCGCTCGAACGTTGCCCGGCCAATCGTTGGTCATGAGCAGTTCGAGGACTGCGGGCGGAAGCTCTCGCTGCGGCTTTTCGTACTTGCGCTCATAGAGCCGGAGATAGTGGTCGAGCAGAACCGGTATGTCTTCGCGGCGCTGGCGGAGCGGCGGAAGCTCTATCTCGATCGTGTTGAGCCTGAATAGCAGGTCCTGGCGAAAGCGGGTCTCGTCGGCGAGCTGCTCGGGCGAGACGTTCGTCGCGGCGATCACTCGCACGTCGATCGGGATGGGCTTGTTCGAGCCGACCGGCAGAACTTGGCGCTGCTCGAGCGCGGTGAGCAGCTTGGGCTGCAAATGAAGCGGCAGGTTTCCGATCTCATCGAGGAACAAGGTGCTCTTGTCGGCAGCTTTGAGGCGCCCGATCCGCTCGCCCGCAGCGCCGGTGAACGCACCCTTCACGTGACCGAACAGTTCGGATTCGAATAGGGTCTCGCTCGTAGCGCCGAGGTCGATGGA
>DASQYQ010000418.1:0-5484 GCA_035639115.1 Sphingomicrobium sp.
CACCCAGAGTTGCGTACGGCCGAGCCCGGGACGCGATGAAGCCGCGCAGCCGGCTTATCCTTTAGCTCGCCGAGTGCGCTCGTTGAAGGTCCGCCACATCCCGACGGCTAGGAGGCCTGCCCGGCCCTGATGCGAGGAGGAAGGGCAACGCGCTAAAGTGAAGCGTGCGCAAGATCCTCCTCTCGATGTTCTCGCTGCTCGTTGCGGCGTACCTGGCGTGCGGTGCGTTGCTGTGGCTCTTTCAGACCAGCCTCATCTTCCAGCCGGTTCGCAACCTCTACGTGCAAACCTCCGATCTGCCGTTCCCGGCGAAGGACGTCGCCATCCCGGTAGGCGGGCAGACGCTGCACGCGTGGTGGATGCCCACGCGGCGGACGAACCCGAAGGTCGTGCTGTACTTCCATGGCAACGACGGAAACGTCAGCACCAGCATCGCGGAAACCACTCTCCTGCGCAAACTCGGGCCTTCGCTGCTCGTCGTCGACTACCGGGGCTACGGCACGAGCGACGGCGCGTTCCCGAGCGAGGATACGATGTACGAGGACGCGGAAGCGGCCCTTCGGTTCGTTGTACACCGGCTCGGAGAAAGGCCGCGCGACGTCTATGTCTATGGCCAATCGCTGGGCGCCGCGGTGGCGATCGAACTCGCCGTCCGCCATCCGGAGGTCGGCGGCCTGGTCGTCGAAAGCGGCTTCACGTCGATCTACGAAATGGCGAGGCTTAACCCGCTGTACGCAATCTATCCGGTCGGCCTCGTTCTCAGCCAGCGCTTCGATTCAATCGACAAGGTCTCGCGGCTAAGAATACCCGTCCTCTACATCCACGGCACTCTCGACCGGGTCGTTCCGTTCGCCATGGGCGAGGCGCTCTTCGCGCATTCCGGCGGAAAGAAGCGCTTCGTCGCCGTGCCGGGAGGCGGGCACATGAACAATGCCCGAGTGGCACCCGAGTTGTTGAAGCAGGCCATAAGCGATTTGATGGGACTCGAGTAATTCCACCTGCCGGGCATCCGAGCGTCACGGATGAGCTATCGGCGTTCGCCGATGCCTGCGTGGAGCGCGCCCCGTATCCCGTAAGCGTGGAAGAGGCGATCCGCAATGTCGCGGTGATGCGCGCCGTGCCGATGTCCGCCGAGCAGGGCGGCGCAGCGACGAGCGTTCTTCAGCGTGCTAGCGGAGTGCGCAAACGGACGCCATCGCCATCACGGCGAGCGCAGTCAGGACGAGAACGTGCTCCAGATGATCCGCGAGGCAGGCCAGCAGGCCTTCCAGCAGCCATGCGATCGAAAAATGCTGCGAAGGTACTGATTGGGTGGCGTTGGACATATGGCTTGGCGCCCGCTATTCCGGCCCACTCTCCGGCAAGAAAGGCGATGAGATTTCGTCGAAAGGTTTGATGTCGGTGAGCCTGTACCAGCCCTTCGTGATGCCTCGATCATCCTCGATCCGCTGCAGGTAAAGTCCGGTGCGCATTTCAGTCGCGAGCCGCCGCGCGGCAGCGATCGCAGGTCGAGCACCCAGGTAGATCGGGCCGCTCGATACCAAGTCCCATTTGACGTTGCCCATGGCGCACTAGCCTCTTCTTGCTCTTGGACGGAGATTAGAAGAGCGGCAAGCCGGTCGGTTGATTTATCTCAAGCTCCGGGACGATCGAAGCCAGAGGAACGCAATAAGTGGTCAACGAAATCAGCCGGAGGAAAGCGCGGGCGGCTCGACCGAGGCCCGATAGGCGTGCCACGACGCATGGCCGAGCACGGGCCCCACGACGAACAGGCCCGCGAAGCCCGGCAGCATCGCCAGCACCACGAGAATCGCGATAATCGCCGCCCACGGCAGCAGCACGGCAGGCTGGTCGAGCACCAGGCGGATGCTGGTGAGGCCCGCGGTGATCGCGTCGGTGCGCCGGTCGAGGATCATCGGGATGCTCACAACGGTCACCGAGAAGATGATCGTCGCGAAGACGCCGCCCAGCGCCGTCCACGCGAGAATGAAGTCGAGGTTCTTCGGGTCGACGAGCCGCTTCAGCGACCCGGCGAAGTCGGGCATCGTGCCCTCGAACGTGAGCGCGAAGAGCACGAGCGAGGCGCGCGCCCAGAGCATCTCGAGCACGAGCAGCACCACCCCGAAGATCGCGAGCGTGTCGAGCTTGCGCCGCCAGGCCAGCGCCGCGTCGATGAGCCGCGGCTGCTCGCCGCGCTCCAGCCGTTCGCTCACATAGTAGAGACCCATGCAGAGGAACGGACCGACGAGGAGGAATCCCGCCGAGAGCCCGATCACATAGGCCGGCGCGCTCTCGAACACCGCGAGCAACGCCCAGCCCATCGCGACGAAGCAGCTGCCGAAGAACAGCCCGATCGCCGGCGCCCTAAGGAAATCGCGCGCCCCGGCCGCGAGCCAGCGAAGCGGGTCGGCGAGCGTCAACCGGCGCAGCGCCGGCAGGAAGCCCGCGGATTCCTCGTTCTTGGTATCGGCTTGGCGGTCGGCGGCCATGAATCGCTTGTTACGCGAAAGCGTATAGAAGATAAGGTACGGAAATCTTGACACGACCGCGCCCCGGCATGGCCGTCGCTTGGATACGCGTCACGGGGTTTGATCCATCTCAACGGTGCCGCTGCAAGTCGGCGTAGCGTTTCATCGGATTTCGCGATCGCGCACGAAGACCGTGCGACGGTGAAACGGCGGCATGGCGCGAGGCGAAGCAACCGGAAGGATGGACGAAATGGAAACGCTGCGTGTCATCGATTACCCCAAGGATGGCGTCAGTCTCGGGCAGGGCTGGGACGGCACTCGCGCCGAGCGCAAGGACGCGATCGGCATCGTGTTCGAGGAAAAGCGCACCGCAAAGGGACAGACCAAGACCGAAGACTACGTCAAGGCGAGCGACAGCTCGCGCCTGATGGAATCCATGGAGATCAGCACCGAGCTGCAGTACGCCGGCATCGTCGGCCAGGCGAGCGCCAAGTTCAGCTTCGCGTCGAAGGTCGAGATGCGCTCCACCTCGCAATGCTTCGTCGCGAAGGCGAAAGTCGAGAACGGGCGCGATTACACCGCACCGGCTCCCCAGGAAATCGCCGGCACGATCGCGAAGCTCTTCGACAGCCGCAAGAGCCTCGACGAGGTGCAAGCGATGCTGCCGCGCAGCGGGGTGAGCGCCGCGGCGCCGCTACCGGCGGACCAGGCTCCGCTCGATGTGACGACGCTGCGCGCGAGCCATCCGGGAACGGTTCGCCTTACGCCGGGTGCGCTTCAATTGGCGGAGACCGACATCGACGAGTTCCACCGCGTCTATGGCGACAGCTTCGTGTCCGCCATCCACTCCGGCGCGGAGCTCCTCGCCGTGCTGGTGTTCGACGAGCAGGAGCGCACCAGCATGCGCGACCTGGAAGCGTCGATGCAGGGATCGGGCTGGGGATTCAGCGCCAAGGGCGGCTTCAAGCAGAAGGCGGAGTCCTACGCTTCCAAGAACAAGCTGAAAGTCACTTATTACCAGGCGGGCGGCAGCGGCGACGCGATCCCCACGGATGTCGACGGGTTCCTCGCGAAGATCGCGGAGCTGCCGAAGCTGGCACAGGACGCTCCGTATCCGTTCAAGATCACGCTGCAGCGCTATGACACGCTGCCGAACTGGCCAGGGAAGTCCCTGCCGCAGCGACCGTCCGCATACGAGCAGACGATCCGGCGCTATTTCGAATACCGATGCCTCTACGACGACATCGACGCCGCGTGCGGCAAGCCCGGCGACTACCTGCTCGGAAGAGGAACGGACATCCGAAGCCTGAGACACGTCCAGGGCAAGCTGCACGCCGGCATCGCGGCCCTCGAGCGGGCATTGCAGGCCTTCGATCGCAAGGAAGGCCGCCTGTCGGCGCTTCCTCTCGAGGCGAACGCGCCCGACTATGACTTCCGCATCGCGATGCCGATTCCCCGCAACTACGACGCCTCGGTTAGCTGGGACATGGAGGGCAGGGCATTGCGGCGTCTGATCACGGAATTCTGGATCGAGGCGCCATCGAGAAATCGCTGCAGCCGCAGCTTCTCGGATCCCGGTTGCCTGAGCCCGCAGCAGATCGGCGAGTACTCGCGCCAGATCCGAATCAATTATCCGGTCGTGGTGGGCGGCCGCGAGCGCGCCTCGTCTCTCGACGCGGGGAAGGAGTGGGTAGAGATCGCCCGCTGGGGCAAGACGACCGACCACGAGGTGCACGTTGCCGACTTCCGCACCTGGAGCCCGACGTATGGAGAATCGCAGGGCAGGCTCGACTTCTTCATCGACTTCGCGGACGAGCCGGGAGCGATTCGCGGCTGGCGGGAGATGGTGACGTTGCGCGACAGCAAATCACCCTACGTGGAGATGGTCTCCTGGGGCTCGCGCAAGGATCTGGACGAAGTCGAGGTGGCCGACTTCCGCTGCTGGAGCCCGAAATACAAAGAGGGGCATGCGCATCTTTACTTCTACGTCGATCCTCATGCGCATCCGTACCTCGTGCGGGGCGGGCGCTGCGAGGTCACGTCCAGGGACAGCAAGCAGAGATTCATCCCGAAGGAGGCTTGGGGCGAAAGCTCGGGCGCAAGCGAAGCGCTCGTCGCCTCATTCCGCACCTGGAGCAAAGAGTACGGCGAGAGCCACGGCTATCTCAAGTTCGTCCTCGGGGACAGACGCGCGCAGGCCGGCGCAGCTTCCAAAGCGCGATCATGAAGCTCAGCTCCGGATAGATCCCACCGTCCTGCAGCCTTTCTACCGTCTGCGGATAGCGGTCCAGACGCGGCTCGCCGAATAAGGGAAGTCGAGATGATTGATGCCGAGCGGACGCAGAGCGTCGATCACTGCGTTGGCGAGCGCGGGGATCGCGCCGGTCGTGCCGGCTTCGCCGGCGCCCTTGGCGCCGAGGATGTTGGTCGGTGAAGGGACGTTGTGCTCGTACAAGCGGGCGCCGCGCAGGATCTCGGGCTTGGGCATGGCGTAGTCCATGAAGCTGCCGGTGAGGAGCTGGCCGCTCTCGTCGTAGACGACGTGCTCGAGCAGCACCTGGCCGATGCCCTGGACGATGCCGCCGAAGATCTGGCCTTCGAGAAGCACGTGGTTGATGGTGCGGCCGCAGTCGTCGACGGCGACGTAGTCGACGATCTCGACCACGCCGGTGTCCGGATCGATCTCCACTTCGACGACGTGCGCGCCGCCGGGGAAGGCGAGCGGCGCGGCGATGCCTTCCAGGGTGTCGAGCTCTCGGTGGTAGCGGCGCGCGATCTCGTGGAAGGAGATCGAAAGATCGGTGCCCTTGACGCGGTATTTGCCTTCGGTGAATTCGATGTCCGCGGCGGCGACCTCGAGTTGCCTCGCCGCGAGATCGAGGCCCTTCTTCACCACCGCGCGAGCCGTGGCGACCAGCGCGCTGCCGTGCGCCATGGTGGAGCGCGAGCCGACGGTGCCGCCGCCGGTGAGCTGCGGGCCGGAGGGGTCGCTCGGCCTTACCGAAATGGAATCGGG
>DASQYQ010000419.1:0-2483 GCA_035639115.1 Sphingomicrobium sp.
CGGACGTCAAGACGGTGGTCGTCCTGCGCCGCACCGGCAAGGACGTCCCCTTCAGCGAAGGCCGCGACAAGTGGTGGCACGACGTCGTCCGCGGCGTGCCGACGGAGTGCGAGCCGGAGAAGATGGACGCCGAGGACCCGCTCTTCATCCTCTACACCTCGGGGTCGACCGGGAAGCCGAAGGGTGTCGTCCACACCACCGGCGGCTACGCGACCTGGGCGGCCACCACCTTCGACTGGATCTTCGATTATCGTCCGCATGACGTCTTCTGGTGCACGGCCGACATCGGTTGGATCACCGGCCACAGCTACGTCGTCTACGGGCCGCTCGCCATGTGCGCTACGAGCGTCATGTTCGACGGAGTCCCCAATTACCCCGATTTCAGCCGTTTCTGGGAGACTGTAGACCGCCTCGGAGTGACCATCTTCTACACCGCACCAACCGCGATCCGAGCGCTCATGCGCGAAGGCGACGAGCCCGTGAAGCGCTTCGAGCGGAGCTCGCTTCGGCTTCTCGGAACGGTTGGGGAACCGATCAATCCCGAAGCCTGGGAATGGTACTGGCGAGTCGTCGGCGATTGCCGCTGCCCGGTGGTCGACACTTGGTGGCAGACCGAGACCGGCGGGATCCTCATCTCGCCCTTTCCCGGCGCCACGGAAATGAAACCCGGTTCGGCTACCCAGCCGCTACCGGGCATCAAACCCTTGCTTGTCGATCCGAACCATAACGAGCTGGAGGGCGCCGCGAGCGGAAATCTCTGCCTCGAATCGTCGTGGCCGGGCCAGATGCGAACGGTATGGAACGATCACGGCCGTTTCTTCGAGACATATTTCAAGGCCTATCCGGGTCTATACTTCACCGGTGACGGCTGCCGGCGCGATGAGGACGATTATTATTGGATCACCGGCCGCGTCGACGACGTCATCAACGTCTCCGGCCATCGGATCGGGACTGCGGAGGACGAAAGCTCGCTCGTTTCCCACCCCAAGGTCGCTGAAGCCGCAGTCGTCGCCTATCCCCATGATATCAAGGGACAGGCGATCTATGCCTTCGTGACCCTCAATGCCGGTGAAGAAGGCGACGACGCGCTGCGCAAGGATCTCGTCCAGGAAGTCCGCCACGACATCGGGGCACTGGCGGCGCCCGGGAAGATCCACTTCACTCCGGCTCTCCCCAAGACTCGTTCGGGCAAGATCATGCGCCGGATCCTGCGCAAGATTGCGGAAGGCGCGACCACCGGCTTCGGCGACACCTCCACGCTCGCCGATCCAACGATCGTCGATGCGCTTCTGGCGGGCCGACAATGAAGGCCTGGCCCGCGGCGGCAATCGCTCTCATCGCTGCAGCGCCTGCGCAGTCGGCATTCAACCCCGTCGAGTTCTTCCGCGGCAAGACGCATGGCGAAGGAATGCTCAAGATCATCTTCCAATCGCCCAAGAAGATGACTGTCGACAGCGCTGGGCGATCGGAGACCGACGGATCGCTAGTCCTCGAGCAGGTCGTCCATGAGCCCGGGAAGCCGCCGCGAACGCGCTACTGGCGAATGCGCCAGGCCGGACCCGACCGCTTCGAAGGAACGCTGACCGACGCCGCCAGCCCGGTTCGGGTGGACGTAACGAAAGACGGCATCCGAATCCGGTACACGGCAACGAACCATCTCAACTTCGACCAGCTGCTGACGCCCGTCAGCGCGACCGAGGTCCATGACGAAATAAAGATCACTCGGTTCGGAATCACCGTTGCCCATTTCGACGAGACGATCCGCAAGACGGACTAGCTCTTCTCTTTTCCACTCGCTCGAAACTCGGCTACGCTCGTGGCGGAGGGGAGAGCGATGGCAACCATAGCCGAACATCATGAGCAAAAGCCCTGGTCGATGGCCCGAGTCGTCATCGCCTCCTCCGCCGGAACGACTTTCGAATGGTACGATTTCTTCATCTTCGGAAGCCTCGCTCCGGTCATCTCGAAGGTCTTCTTCGCCGGGCTCGACCCGACTCCAGCATTGATCGCAGCACTCGCGCTATTCGCCGCCGGATTCGCCTTCCGTCCCTTGGGCGCGCTCATCTTCGGAGTCGTCGGCGACCGCCTCGGCCGCAAGGGTGCCTTCCTCATCACCGTCAGCCTGATGGGCGCCTCGACGTTCCTGATCGGTTTTCTTCCGACCTATGCCCAGGCCGGCACTCTTGGACCGACGCTGCTTATCCTGTTGCGCATTCTCCAGGGCATCGCGCTCGGCGGGGAATATGGCGGCGCAGCGATCTACGTTGCCGAGCATGCGCCCAACAACAAGCGTGGCGCTTCGACCGGATGGATCCAGTCCTCGGCCTCATTCGGGCTTCTCGCCGCGCTGCTGGTCATCGTCGCGACGCGCAACACCATCGGTGAGGACGCGTTCGCCGCCTGGGGCTGGCGAATCCCGTTCCTGGTCTCGGCAATGCTCCTCGTCGTTTCGGTGTGGATGCGCGCAAAGCTTGCCGAGAGCC
>DASQYQ010000420.1:0-8962 GCA_035639115.1 Sphingomicrobium sp.
CTCGAGGGCGGTGATTGCCAGTGCGCTGGTGACCGCCATGCCCGTCAGCGAAGCCGCTGCAACATAGGCAAGGCGCCGGTGGCGACGCGTCGTCTCGCGCTGAACCAATTCGTCCAGCCCGACGCCGAGCATTCCCGCGACGAGCTTTAGAAAAGCGAGGCGCCTCCCCTCTCCGCCTTCACGAAAATCTGCGGCGAGGGGTTCGGCGCGCTTCGCGGTCCGGTGGCCCCGACGATCATATTTGAACCTCAGCGCGGCGGGGAAACATTCGTCCGCCTCGCGTCCAGGAATGTCGCTTGCGAACGGCTCACCGTCGGCGACCGCGGCGAGCACGCAACCCTCGGGGCGGGTTCGCTTGAACGATTCGATCTCAAGATTCATCCAGCGCGACTTGGCCGCGATTGGAGAGCAAAGGACGACCAGGAACTGCGAGGCGGCAAGCGCAGCCTCGATCTCGACCGCCAGATCGTCCGCGGCGGAGAGATCGTGCTGGTCGCGAAAGATTGGAGTCAGCCGGCGCGGGACAACCCCAGTTGCAGTCAGCCTTCCAGCGAGCGCGTGGGGCACTCGGAATCGCTCCAGCTCGCGGTGCAGCCAGTCAGCCAATTCCTTGTTTTTGTGACTGTAGCTGACGAACGCATAATAGCGCGTTCGAAGCCGCGGACGGCGGCCTTCGGAGTCTCCGTCGGCAGCCCAATCATCAAATGTCCGGAGTTGGACAAGCTTGGCCATCGGCCCGCCCCCGCGCTGCCGTCGGTTCCGTTACCACGAGGCGGCCAAGGAGGCGAGAATCCCTTTAGATAAGGGTGGTTGGCTTTGCGGCTTGAGCGCGACCGCTTATATGCGCGGCCAACAGGATGAGCAGCCCAAGTGCCGGCAGCACTTTGGACAAGCGCATCCATAGCGAAGCGAAGGTTCCAATGTCTTCCATCCGTCCCTGGCGCGATATCGAGCGGCGCAAGTCGCGGCAGATCATGGTCGGCTCCGTCCCGGTCGGCGGAGACGCGCCGATCAGCGTCCAGACCATGACCAACACGCCGACCGAGGATTCGAAGGCGACCATCGACCAGATCCGCCGCTGCGAGGATGCCGGAGCTGACATCATCCGAGTGTCCTGCCCGACGGCGGACTCGACCGCTGCGCTCAGGGAGATCGTTCGCGCTGCAACCGTGCCGATCGTCGCGGACATCCACTTCCACTACAAGCGTGCGCTCGAAGCCGCGGACGCAGGCGCGGCCTGCCTTCGAATCAACCCGGGCAACATCGGTTCGGAAGAGCGGGTACGCGAAGTCATCGCGGCAGCGCGGGCGAACGGTTGCGCGATCCGCATCGGTGTGAACGCCGGAAGCCTCGAAAAGGACCTGCTCGAGAAATATGGCGAACCCTGCCCCGAGGCGCTGGTCGAGAGCGCGCTCGACCATATCCGGATCCTGGAGGACCACGGCTTTCGCGAATATAAGGTCGCCGTCAAAGCGAGCGACGTTTTCCTCGCGGTCGCAGCTTACCAGCAGCTGGCGAGCGAAGTGGATTGCCCGCTTCACCTCGGAATCACCGAGGCCGGCGGCCTGATCGGCGGAACGGTGAAGTCGGCAATCGGAATCGGCAACCTGCTCTGGGCGGGTATCGGCGACACCATTCGCGTGTCGCTTTCGGCCGAGCCCGAAGAAGAAGTTCGGGTCGGCTACGAGATCCTGAAGGCGCTGGGCATCCGAAGCCGCGGGGTCCGAGTCGTCTCCTGCCCGAGCTGCGCCCGCCAGGGCTTCGATGTGATCCGCACCGTGGAGGCACTCGAATCGCGCCTGCAGCACATCAAGACTCCGATGTCGCTCAGCGTCCTCGGCTGCGTCGTCAACGGACCGGGCGAAGCGCGCGAGACAGACATTGGGATCACCGGCGGCGGCAACGGCACGCACATGGTCTATCTCTCGGGCGTTACCGACCATCACGTCAAAGACGGTGACATGATCGACCACATCGTAAAGCTGGTCGAAGCCAAGGCGGCCGAGATCGAAGCCGCCGAAGCTCAGCCGACGCTTGACGCCGCCGAATAGCGCTTAGCTCTTTCTTCAGTTTGCGCGCGCATCAATGCGCGGTGGCAAAGCTGCTGTTGATCATCCTTGTCGTAACTGGCTTGGCGAACTCGCTCGTGGCCGACCGTTCGCAGGCGCCGCTTCTCGTCGACAACGCAACGGCCTCGCCTCTCGACGCACGGCCGTAAGCCGCTAGAGGCGGCGCGTGAACCGCGTCGCGCAGCAGCCTACAAAAGCCTTCGCAACCGCGCTCGCCGCGGTGGCTCTGCTGTCGATCATGGACGCCGTGATGAAGCATCTCGTGCTCGTAATCGGGATCATCGCCGTCAGCATCTGGCGGTCTTTTGCAAACTTCGTGATCAGCGCGATCCTCTACTTGCCGCGCGAGAAGCGGCGGCCCGACAGGAAGACGCTTCGAATCCACGTCTGGCGGGGTGTCCTCGTGACCGTGATGGCATTCCTCTTCTTCTGGGGCATCGGCCGAGTGCCGCTTGCCCAGGCGATCGCGCTGACGTTCATCGCCCCGCTTATCTCGCTCGTGCTCGCGGCGGCTTTCCTGGGCGAGCACATCGGACGGCGTTCAATCGGCGGTTCTGTCGCCGCCTTCGCTGGCGTGGTCGTGATCGTGCTTGGGCAGGCGCGCGCCGAGCTTGGGACCGATGTGCTGCTCGGCTCCGCCGCGATCATCGGCTCGGCGCTCTGCTACGCGGGCAACATCGTGATGATGCGCCGCCAGGCGCTCGCTGCCCGTCCGCTGGAGATTAACTTCTTCCAGTCCGCGACCGTCATGGCGCTGTGGATCATTGCGATGGCGGTGGTCGGCCTTCCGGCATCGCCAGGCTGGGAATGGCCGTGGGTGATCGTTGCCGCATTGCTCTCGACGTCGGGCACCCTGCTCTACGGCTGGGCCTATGCCCGCGGCGAGGCGAGCTATCTGGCGGTAACCGAATATAGCGCGTTTCTGTGGGCCTCCGCCCTCGGCTGGATCATTTTTAGCGAACGCGTGTCCATCTACACTCTGGCCGGCGCACTGCTCATCGTCGGCGGATGCCTGATCGCGGTTCGGCGAAAGGCCGTTCCGCCGGAGATCGAAGTTGCAGCCTAGCGCCCGGACGCGAGCAAATTCACGGTGAATGCCAGAACGCCGATGTTGAAGGCGAAAGCGGCGAGGCAGTGGAAAGTGACGACCTTGCGGATGCGCTGATTGGTAACTTCGACGTCCGAGGTGGCGAACGCCATTCCGCAGGTGAATGCGAAATAGACGAAGTCCCAATAGGCCGGCTCATCTGTTCCCGGAAACCGGAACCCCTCGCAGCCAGTCGGCGGGTCGATGTAGGCCATATGCGCATAGTGAAGCGCATAGACACTGTTGCTGAACAGCCAGGCGACGATGAGCGTCAGTACGATCAGCCACTTGGTGAGAGGCTCCGGATGGCCGCCGGACGTCTCCGCGGCGACTGCGATCAAGAGCACCGCCATAACGATTCCAGTGATGAACAACAGGAAGGTGCGGGCGGCATCATTCTCCCGAGCGATCGCTTCGAGCGTCGCCCGGTCGCTGATCGAAAGGAGCGGTAAGCAGGAGGCGAGGAACGCAATTGCCGCGACATCGAAGGCGGCGATCGTTCCCAGCCACCGGTTCAGGAGCCACTCGCTCGCGGGCGCGATGCCGATGAGAAACAGCAGTACGAACATGATGAAGCGCCACGGCGCCACCATGTTGCCGATGCTGCGCTGCTTCGCCATGAACTGGAATCGTAACGATTGCAGGTCCGTCGTCCAGCGAAAGGATTTCGATGGCTTGGGTTTGGCTGATCATCGGCGGCTGCTTCGAAGTCGGCTTCACGACTTCGCTGAGGTTCGTCGATGGTTTCCGGAACCTGCCCTGGACGCTGGCCTTCCTCGCTTCCGTGGCCGTCAGCATGGGCCTGCTCGAGGTCGCGTCGCGGTCGATCCCGATGGGAACCGCTTATGCCGTCTGGGGCGGCATCGGCGCAGTCGGCACCGTCATCGTCGGCATTCTCTGGTTCCATGAGCCGTCGAGCATGGTGCGGATCCTACTGATCCTCGCCATCGTCGCGGCGATCGCCGCGCTGAGGCTCACATCCTGATGCTCGCTCGCGCTTTTCTCGCCCGTCAGCGGACGATCACTTCAACCCTCCGGTTGATCGGGCTGCTGACATTGTCCCCGGTCTGAACTCTGAGCTCGCGCTCGCCGCGCCCGACGGCGGTCATGATCGAGCGATCGAACCCTTTGCTTGCCAGAAGGTCCCGGATTTCCTCGGCCCGCTTCAGCGAAAGCCTGTCATTGTCGGACTCACTTCCGACGGTATCGGTGTGGCCGGTCACTTGAACTTCGGCGCCCGGACGTTTGGCGATTTCCGCGCGCAACGCATCGAGGACCGGGCGCGACTCCGCCGTCATCTCCGTCGTTCCCTCGAGAAAGTACAAGGTGAAGCTCGCGGGAGGTGGCGGAAGTGCGCTGACCAAGGCTGCTTCTTCCGGCCTCAGTCCCTTCGCGCCCAACGGACGGACCTTCGGCCGAGAACCGTCGAGCGTTGCCCGGCTGTTCGCCTCGTTCACAATCGTCTGCTTGCCCGATTTGACGATTGTAACTTCCCCATGCCCTCCATTCTCGTCGGGCAGGAGGACCATCGAGGAATGGGCGCAGCCGGCGAGAGCCATGGCCGAACAGATGGCCAATGCGACCCGAGTCATTTCCGCACCACGACGATGAACCGGGTGCCGTTGACGTCGAGCGTGCTATCCGGCGTTTCGATCTGCTCGCCGTCTCTTCCCGACTTTGCGATGCGCCCGGAAACGACCGCAATCGAGCCTCGCTCGACCTTGGCGATGAACGAGCCTTTCTGGGTAGTCGGGTCATATTCGAATTTCTTGAGGCCTATGCGACTAGCCGGACCGACGGAGAAGCGGGTGTCGTCGACGAAGGTCAGTGCCATCCGGCCGTCGCTGCCGGTCACAAGCCAATCGCCGGGCAGGAGCTCCTGCCCAACGGTTGCATTGATCGAGGCGGTTCCCCGTTCGATCGTCGCCGTCCCAAGGCGCGACTTGATCCGGCCGATCTCACCAGCATCGGCTTGCGCGTTCGCGCTTGGAGAAAAAGCGGCAAGAAGAAGCAGCAGCGGTCCAGCGACGAAAGCGCGCATCGCAATTCCTTCCGAAAGGCCTTCCTGTTCTCCTCAGCGCGGGTCAGCGCACAATCAGCGGAATCCCTGAGTGTTGGCCGCCCCTTATCGCGGCGCTGGCTGCAAATATGGCGCGACCTCGGGGTCTTCTGCTTCGATCGAGCGATAGAGCTTCGGCGTCGCAAAGGGTCCGCGCGCCTGCTCATAGGCATAGCCGAGGGAAAGCAGCATCGCCTCGCTCCACTTGGAACCCATGAAGCTGAGGCCTACGGGCATTCCCTTCACCAGGCCCATCGGCACCGTCAGGTGAGGATAGCCGGCGACGGCGGCGAGATTGCCTGCTCCGCCGCCGCTGAACTGGTCGCCGTTCACCGCATCGATCTTCCACGCCGGACCCGCGGTTGGGCCGACAAGTGCGACCACATTGTACTGCTTGAGGAGCCGGTCGATGCCGTTCGGGCCGGCCGCCTGGAAGCTCGTTTGGCGTGCCTTCTTATATGCCGGGTCGTTGAGCCCCTTTGTCTTCTGGGCCGCCTCGAACTGCTCCTGGCCGAACAAAGTCATTTCCTGCTGGGCGTGAACCTTGTCGAACGCGATCAGGTCAGCCAGCGATCGCGATGCGATCGGCGCCGGGCTGCCCTTAAGATATTTGGCCATGTCGGCCTTGAGTTCTGTGTTCAGAACCAGACCTTCGTTCTTGCCGATTCCCTTGTCGTCGAACTTCTTGATGTCGACGAGGATCGCGCCTTGTTGCTTCAGTAGCGCGAGCGCCGCGTTGAACGCGGGATCGAGCTGCTCGGTCGAAGCGAAGCGCATCACGCCGATGCGCTTGCCCTTGAGCGATCCTGCATCCAGCTGCGAGGCATAATCGGCCTTGTGCGCGTCGGCGTCCTTCGTCGCCGGGTCGGCGGGATCACTACCAGCGATGACGGTCAACAACTCGGCGGCGTCGCGGACATTGTCGGTCATCGGCCCCGCTGTGTCCTGGCTGTGGCTGATCGGCACGATGTACGTCCGAGAGACGAGGCCTACGGTTGGCTTGAGCCCGACAATCCCGTTAATCGACGACGGACAGGTGACCGAACCATCTGTCTCGGTGCCGATTGCGAAGCGGACGATGCCCGCCGCGACAGCGGCGCCGCTACCGCTCGAGCTTCCGCACGGGTCGCGGTCGGTCGCCCACGGATTGTGGGTTTGGCCGCCGACCGCGCTCCAGCCCGAGATCGAATGAGTCGAGCGGATATTCGCCCACTCGCTGAGGTTCGTCTTGCCGAGGATCACTGCACCGGCGCTGCGCAGCCGCGCCACCAGCGGCGCGTCCCGATTGGTGAAATTGCTCGCCAGCGCGAGGCTTCCCGCCGTCGTTGGCAATGACCCGGCGCTTTCGATATTATCCTTGATCAGCACCGGCTGGCCCGCGAGGGGTCCGCGAAGAGCGCCTGAATCAACCTTGCGCGCCTGCTCCATCGCGGTCGGGTCGATCGCGATCACCGAATGGAGCTGAGGATCGACGGCTTCGATACGCTGAAGCGCGACCTGCACGTTGACCTCCGCGGGCCCCGCAGCCTGAGCTTCTGCCGAAGTCGCGACAGCGAACGCTGCAACAGCTGCTGAGCCGATGATCACCTTGCGCATAACTGACCCCCCCATTGTTGCTCAGCGTGGCGCGAGCAGAGCGTCGAGCGTGCCTTGTCCCTTCCCGACCTTCTGGAGTCGCGGATAGCGTAGGCCGCCGTGCCAATCGAGCGCGACGGTTCGATAGACGTCGCCGTCGTGGATCAGCAGCTGCGGCGACGGACCGCCATTGGCCGCGCTCTTGATCGCTTCCTTGATCGCCTCGCCGCTGAACTTGCGGCCGTCCACTGCGAGTATCTCCGAGCCGATCGTCAGGCCGGCATTGAACGCCGCGCTGTCCCACAGCACGCTTGCGATCTTGCCGTCGTTTCCGACGGTGAATCCACCCGAATAGGTGAGGTCGTTGTTCTTGGCCTTCTTCTCGGCGCTCTTGATCCAATTGGTCGGCTCGCTCGTGTAGACGAGCTGGTAGCCGCCCTCGTTGATTCCTTCGAGCGGCGCCTCACGAGCCGTGCTGTAGACCTTCCGCTGCAAATAGCCCCGCCAGTCATACGGCTGCACCTTGTTCAAAGTCGCGACGACATCGTCGAGATTGTAGGTCAGCTCGCCCCAGTCGCGGTCGCGGACGCCGTAGAAGGCCTTTGCGAAATCGTCGATCGACCGCTTCCCCCCGGACTTCTGGCGGATGATCCGGTCGATGTCGGTCCAGATCAGCTGGCCCTCGCTGTAATAATCCTCGCTCCGCATCCAGCTCCGCCACGGCTGCGGTGAACGATGCGCGATGATCGGGTCGTTGGTGGTGTCGACCAGCGGACGCCAATTCCGCCCGGGAGTGCCGAGGCTGTAAGCGGCGGCGGTCGCCGCGATCGCATCGAGCGTGTCCTGCTTCGACAGCATCCCCGAACGCGCGCCGAGCACATAGCCCCAGAACTGGGTGCCGCCCTCGTAGACCCACAGCAGATCATCCTGCATCGGAGTTCGGTAGTCGGGAGTCCAGAGGTCTGCCGCGCGGCGGAACTTGCCGTTCCAGCTGTGCGTGAACTCGTGCGGAAGCAGGTTGCGGTCGCGAAGCGCATTATCCCAGTCGGTGAAATAGCCGCGGTCAGTGCCGTCCTCCGAGCTGCGATGATGCTCGAGCCCTTCGCCGCCGAGATAGTCGGAGATCGTCAGCAGGAAGTCGTAATGGTCGTAATGCTGTGCGCCGAACGCCTTCACCGCCTGCTGCACCAGCCGCTCGTGCGCGGCGATCTGCTCCGGCTTCGCAGCGAGCTCCTGCTCATTGTCGGAGATGACGTCGAGCGTCACGTCGGGGCTCAGCTTGAAAGCGCGGTAGTGGGCGCCTGCAATCAAAGGCGAATCCGTCAGGATCTCGTAGCTGGTGATGGGATAGTCGATCCGATTGGCGCTCCGGCCGCTTGGGCGCAGCGCAGTGGCGACGTGCCACCCCGCCGGAACGATCACCGACGCCTGGACCGGAATGTCGCGGACGTAATAGCCGGCCGGATACATCGAGTTCGCGATCCATTCGATGCTCGCAAGGTCGGGGGTTGCGACGACGCGGCCCTGGTTCGCTGCGGTCGGCGAAAGATACTGGAAGTCGACGTCGATGGCCCTCACGCCCTGCGGGACCGCGATGTGGAATGCATAGACGTCGAGGTTGTCGCGAACCCATTTGAGCTCCTGCCCATTGGCAGTGGCGCGGAAGCCCGCGACCTTGTTGATCTGACCCGACGGCGAGTGATTGCCCGGAAGCCACTCCGGATAGAGCATCACGAGGTCGCCCGCGCCCGAAACCGGCACATGTTCGTGGACCTTGAAGATGGCGCGCGTGACGTCGCTTGCATCGACGGTCAGCTGGATGGTGCCGGGATAAGCGACGTCGCGAGGCGCCGGAATCGAATCGACCTTCGGAGTGGCGGCCGGTTTGCTGTTCAGAGGCGGAACGATCTGCGCCGCTGCGGCGCTCGCTAGGAGGGAAGACAACAAGGCAACAAGCGCGGCTCGGCGGATCACGAAGGACTCCTGGGAAAGCTGGTATCAGACTGGCCTCTAACGAAAGTTACGTTTCAAACATAACGCAACCCACTCGTTCGCCGAGAACAATAGGCACTTTGTCGAAGTTCACCGCGTTGTCAGTTGCCATTCAGTCCGCCCCAGCAACGGAGCCCCGATGAATTTCCGTTCGACGCTGCTCGCCAGCGCTGCCACCTT
>DASQYQ010000421.1:0-3354 GCA_035639115.1 Sphingomicrobium sp.
CGGTCACTCAATTCCCCTCCTTGACGCGGGTGAATACGCCCATCTCCTCGTGGGTGAAGCTCTCCGCCCTTCCATCCGCACCGATCGCAAAGGTCACCGTCGCCGGCGTTTGAGTGGCTCCGGGAAACTGCATGACGAAAGCACCGTTGGCCCAATGCTTCAGCGTGGCGGGGTACTTCGCGGGGCCGCATTCGACCATGAGCGCCGTGCTGCGGAGCAGAATGCCGCAGCGCCCGTAGTAGTCGTTCTCGTATTGCCCCACGAGTGATTCGAACGTCCCCGCGAACTTTCCGGGGTTTGCCGGCGGAGGGGCCGGCGTGAAGAGCTTTTCGATCTGCGCATTCGCCGCCAGGATCGCCTTCTGGTCGGTCTCCGGGTCGATGCCGAAGAGGTCGTTTAAGAAACGTGCCCGCACCGCCTCCGGGAACGCCGTGACGTTGAGATTGGCGGCGATGAAGACGCCCGCATTCATCGAGGGCACCAGCGTCATCACGGTCCGCACCCCGGCGAGCGCGCCCGCCTTCTCGATCACCTGACGCCCCGCATAATCGTAGCTGTCCACGCCCAGTCCATAGTAGAAGCCGGTCGCCTCGCTGATCGGCGGCAATTCCGTGAACCCCGCCTTGCTGACCATGCTCCGCTGGAACATCTCCGCGACGGTGGCCGGCTTCAGGATGCCCTTGCCGTTGCGCGATCCTTTGTTCAGCAGGAGCTGGATGAACTTCGCCATGTCCGACGCCGTGGAGGTCCCCGAGCTGGCCGCTCCGGTCGTATCGAGGATCGTCGGCTCGACGACCTGCAGTCTGCCGTCGATGAATGCGTGGTTGGCGCTCCGGTTGCCGTCCTGGAGTCCCTTCACGACCGTCCCCGAGCGTGTCATCTCCAGCGGTTGGAACAACCGGTTCTCGACGAGCGCGTTCCAGGATTGATTCGCGGCACGGCCTGCCACCTCACCCGCGACGAAGATTCCGGGATTGGAATACTGCGCCACCTCGCGCAGGCTGTAGCGCGGCTTGAAGTAGCGCAGGCGCCGCACGATTTCCTCCCGGCTGTAGCCGAAACTGTCGAGCAGGTCCCCCTGGAATTCGGGCCAGCCGGTGCGCATCGCGAGGAGATCACGCTCCGTCAGCCAGCGCGTCACGTACGGGTCGTGAGCGACGAACTCGGGCAGGTAGTTGAAGATGGGAGTGTCCCAATCCAGCTTGCCTTCGTCCACGACGGTCCCGGCCGCAGCCGCCGTGAGGCTCTTGGTCACCGAAGCGAGCTGGAAGATGGTGTCGGCATCTACCGCGCCCGGCGCCGTCGCGTTCCGCACGCCGTATCCCTTTTTCAGCACCACTCTTCCATCCCGCACGACGGCGACCGCGGCGCCCGGGACCCGATACTCCTTCAGCGCCCGCACGATGAAGGCATCGAGGTCACGCGTGTCGCCCGTCTGGGCGGCGGAAGCGGGAGACGGCAGAGTCAGCGCCGCCGTCAACAGGGAGGCATGGGCGAGCCGACGGAACATCTGCATGGGTCACTCCTCGAGTGCTGTGTCGGTTCGACAGGGACGACATCGCGCCATGCCGGGCCGACAACCGTCGTTCCTCCGACGAGATCCGCCTGCCTTCATCTCGAAGTTCCCCCGATGGAGACGCCTCAGGGCTTCGGCAGGCTCGCCCAGGGCTGAATGTGGAGGGCGCTCATGACGAGCTCGACCGACAGCGCCGCGAGGATGATGCCCATGACGCGCACGAGGATCGAGGCGCCCTGGCGGCCGATCACCTTCAGGATGGGCTCGGAGGCGCGCAGCAGCATGTAGTTGATGAACAGGACGAGGAGCAGCATGACCGCGGTCTCCGCCTGCTCGGGAACCGTGTAAACGTCGTTGTCGGTCAGAACGATGACCGCCATGATCGTTCCCGGGCCGGCGATCGAGGGGACGGCGAGCGGGAAGACGGCGATGTCCCGGTTCGGGTCGCCCTGCGGCTCGGTCTCCATCTCGCCGAAGAGCATCTTCAGGGCGAAGACGAAGAGGATGAGGCCGCCCGCGAGCTTCAGGGACAAGAGGTGGATGCCCATGGCGTCGAGGATCACCTGGCCGGCGACGACCGCGCCGACGAGGATCAGGGCGGCGTAGATCGAGGCGCGCCGCGCGACGCGATTGCGCTCGGCGCGGGGCAGCGAGGCGGTCAGGCCCGAGAAGATGGCGAGGTTGCCGATCGGATCGACGGTCGTCCAGATCAGCATGAAGTCCCGGAACAGCTTGGCGAGCATGGAGCGCTGGGGCGACTCTACACTCTCCTGGCGGCGAAGCCAGCCGGCAGCGGCGCGAACGAATTAACCGGCGAGCGCGAGGACTCTCTGGGCTGCCGACGGCACGCGAACCGGCGCGAACAAAGACTTCGGATAGAGGTAGGCCTGGCCGGATTCGTCGATCACGCGAAGCATGGACCGGGCGCCGGCGCGCGCCGATCCGACGCAGCGGTAGACCTTGCGCGGTTCCAGGGACGCTCGAAAGCCGGTATTCCGCAGGCAGATCACGAACCGGCCTTTTGGCCTCTTGCCCCTTGTTTTCATTGGCGAACTCACTCTAGCGGTGCGCCAGTTCCTCTCGCAACACGCGTCGCAGCGTCTTCTCGAGCGGCTCCCGCTTCTCGGCTACGAATTCCCTCAACGCGGCGTTGATGAGCGTCTGGTAATTCCCCCCCCCCGCAAGGTGCACCTGCTCTCGAAACCAGGATAGGACATCGTCGTCGAGCCGGATCGTGATCCGAGTCTTGCCGGGAGGCACGGGAACGGCGGGTCCACGCTTTCCTCCGCGGAAGTCGTATTCCTTCTTCATCGCACGGTTCCGTAGGAACGTCGTTCGCGAGGAGTCGCCTTGCGCGCCGAAATCAAACGAATCCGGTCGCCACGCCACGTGTAAACCACGACTAATAATCGACCCAGGAGATCCAAGCCGATCGTCACCATTCGTTCCTCGTCGTCCTCGCGGTCATCCGAGATGGTGACGGCACGCGGGTCCTCCAGCACCGAGACGGCATCGGCGAAGTCGACGGCGTGGTCGCGGAGATTGATCCGGGCTTTGTGGGCGTCCCATTCGAACTCCGTCATGGAGTATATGTACAATTGTGCACCGATGCAAACGGATTTGGCGGTCGCCCGTCCTTTAGTAGTTGTCGTGAGAGCCGATCCTCAGTCGTACACGCCGTCGGCGAACCACTTCTCCGCCGCGCGGTCGCGGTAGATGCGGTAGAGGCCGCCGTCGGTGAGCTCGACGTCCCAGTAGTCGCGGTCGGCGGGAACGTCCGTCCACCAGCCGTCCTCGAGCGACCAGGGACCGGCGGCGACGCGGACGTTGCCGGAGAT
>DASQYQ010000422.1:0-2880 GCA_035639115.1 Sphingomicrobium sp.
CAATCGCTGTAGTCGACCGCCTATTCCGGCCATAAATCGCCTCCTTCACAAGAGGCCTCGCCCGATGACCGACGCGCGGCGCGGCCGGGCCGGCAGCGTGCCGCACGCCATCGTAGCACTGGGTGTGTTTCGGCGTGCAAGGTTGACCCCCTGGAGTGGGGATCGGCGTCCAAGATTGACCCCCTCAATGTGCGGCTGATGGGCTGCCTGCTTCGGTTCGAGGTGGGCGGTGGGGAATGCTGGTTGTGGAGACGATCGGCCGGATCCGACGCGAGCATTTGGTCAAGGGCAAGTCGATCAAGGAGATCGCGCGCGACCTGAAGGTGTCGCGCAATACGGTTCGGAAGGTACTCCGCTCTGGCGATACATCGTTTGCGTATCAGCGAGAGGTCCAGCCGCGTCCGAAGATTGGGCGGTGGAAGGCAGAGCTGGACGGATTGCTGGCCAAGAACGCGGGAGCGCCAGCGCGGGAACAGCTGACACTGATCCGGCTGTTCGAGGAGCTGCGGGCACTGGGTTACGACGGCGGCTACGATGCGGTTCGCCGCTACGCACGGATTTGGAGCCGACAGCACGCGGGGCAGACGGCGGAGGCCTTTGTGCCGCTGTCGTTTGCGCCGGGCGAAGCCTACCAGTTCGACTGGAGCCATGAAGTCGTCCTGATGGGCGGTGTTACGGTGACGGTGAAGGTTGCTCACGTCCGGCTGTGCCACAGCCGCATGATGTTTGTTCGCGCCTACCCGCGCGAGACGCAGGAGATGGTGTTTGACGCCCACGAGCGGGCGTTCGCCTTTTTCAAGGGTGCCTGCACGCGCGGCATCTACGACAACATGAAGACAGCGGTGGACGCCGTCTTTGTCGGCAAGGACCGGCAATACAACCGCCGCTTCCTGCAGATGTGCGCGCATCATCTGGTGGAACCGGTGGCTTGCACGCCGGCCGCCGGATGGGAGAAGGGCCAGGTCGAGAATCAGGTTGGCCTGGTGCGCGAGCGCTTCCTCACGCCACGGCTGCGGGTGAAGAGCTACGACGAGCTGAACGCCTGGCTGCTGGACAAGTGCATCGCCTACGCCAAGGCCCATGCGCATCCCGAACGCACCGACCGGACGGTGTGGGAGGTGTTCGAGGAGGAGCGGCCGAAGCTTGTCCCCTCCCGTGGGCGCTTCGATGGCTTCCACGCACTACCGGCCGCGGTGTCGAAGACCTGCCTGGTTCGCTTTGACAAGAACAGATACTCGGTGAACGCCGGCGCGGTCGGCAGGCCTGTCGAGATCCACGCCTACGCCGATCGGGTCATCATTCGCCAGGACGGGCGTGTTGTCGGCGAACATCGCCGCAGCTTCGGCCGGGGCGAGACGGTCTATGATCCATGGCATTACGTGCCGGTGCTGGCCCGCAAGCCGGGCGCTCTGCGCAATGGCGCGCCGTTCAGAGACTGGGTTCTGCCTGCTGCACTGGATCGCGTGCGCCGCCGCCTCGCCGGCTCCGATGATGGCGACCGGCAGATGGTCGCCATCCTGGCCGCTGTGCTGAGCGACGGATTGCCGGCGGTCGAAGCGGCCTGCGCACAGGCAACAGCCGAAGGCGTCCACTCTGCCGACGTGATCATCAACATCCTGACCCGACAGCGCGATCCGGGGCCGACCGTCACCATCCTCACGCCGGATGCGTTGGCGCTGCGCCAGACGCCGACCGCGGACTGCGCCAGATACGATCAACTCAGGAGCCGATGAGCATGGAGCGAACCGAAGTGCTCGACATGATGGGCACGCTGAAGCTCTACGGCATGAAGGGCGCCTATGATGAGGCACTGGCCACCGCGATCAAGCGCAAGCACGAACCACAGCGCTTCATCGGCGATCTGCTCACAGCCGAGATATCGGAGAAGCAGGCACGCTCGATCCGATACCAGATGACGATCGCCAAGCTGCCGCTCGCCAAGGATCTCGATGACTTCGCCTTCAGGGGAACGCCGATCAACGAGAACCTGGTGCGCGATCTGGTCGGTGGCAACTTCGTCGCGCAACAGCGCAACGTTGTGCTGGTTGGCGGAACCGGCACCGGGAAGACACACTTGGCAATAGCGATCGCGCGCAGCTGCATCCGTGCCGGATCACGCGGTCGCTTCTTCAATACCGTCGATCTGGTCAATCGTCTCGAGGCCGAAGGCCGTGCTGGCCGTCAAGGCAGGCTCGCCGACTTCCTTACCCGGCTCGACTTCGTCATCCTCGATGAGCTCGGCTATCTGCCGTTCGCGCAGGTCGGCGGCCAACTACTGTTCCACACCGTCAGCCGCCTCTACGAACGCACGTCGGTGATCGTCACCACGAATCTGGCATTTGGCGAATGGCCGAGCGTGTTTGGCGACCCCAAAATGACCACGGCACTGCTCGACCGCCTCACTCACCACTGCGACATCGTGGAAACAGGCAACGACAGCTGGCGCTTCAAGAACCGCGCCTGAGCCTTCGTTCTTCCGGTGTCGGCTTGCACCGGTGGGTCCACAGGAACCCCCCGCGCGCCGCTGCGTCAGCCTCATGTGGGCACTCCGCGACGCGCGGGTCCCCCCTATGGACTACCGGCACAAGCCAACACAGGGGGTCACGATTGCACGCCGGTGCAGGGTCAACATTCAAAGCCGATTGACACCGGTGGTCGCGTATGTGTATTCCGAGGATCACCGGGTCAGGCACCCGGCAGAGCACTTGGCGATCGTCATCTGGTATCGGATCGAGCGTGCCGGGCGCGGCGTGTATCGGCTGAACAGCCAGGGCGAAGTCGCGCTGCAGCGGTGGCCAAAAAACATGCCGCTGCCGCCAGGGGCAGAGCTGAGCCACCGACGTGGGGAACAAACCAACCGACCCGCACAGTGTGCGTGAA
>DASQYQ010000423.1:0-6493 GCA_035639115.1 Sphingomicrobium sp.
CAATGCGAACGGTACTCCCTCGCTTCAGGACGCGTACGGCGTCGGCGTCGGCCCCTGGGACAGATTCATGATCAAGTGGCTCTACGGCGCGAAAACGGACGCAGAAGCCCGGCCTATCGTGGCGGAAGCGCGAACTGAGGGGCTGCGCTTCGTAGCCGACAATGACGCGCGGCCGGTCAGTGCGGGACAGCCGCTTGGCTCCCTTTGGGACGAGGGCCCCGACCCGACCGCGGAGCTCCGGCGGGTCATGGCCGTACGCCGTGCTGCGGTCGACCGCTTCGGGGCAGGCGCGCTTCCTGCCGGAGAGTCGCTTGCCGACTTGAGGCGCGCCTTCGTTCCGGTCTGGCTTATCGATCGCTACCAGATCGAAGCTGCCGCGAAGTCCGTTGGCGGAGTGAACTTCCCTTATGTCGTGAACGGCGAGAATTTGGTCGCTGAGGTGGTCCCAGGGAGCGCCCAATGGGCTGCGCTCTATGCGCTGCTCGACACGATCACGCCCGCTGAGCTGACGGTTCCACCGCGACTGACTCCAATCCTCTCGAGCGGCTTCGGCGGCGACGATGACCGGCAGACACAGATCGAGATCATTCCGACCGCCGGCGGACCGGTGTTCGATCCGCTGAAGGCGACGGAGGTTGGCGCGGTACAGACGCTCGATTCATTGCTCGATCCAGAGCGCCTCGACCGCCTCGAAGGGCAGCATTCGGCGGACTCCAGCATCCCGGCCCCAGCGCAATTGTTCGACCTGCTTCTCGACCGCACAATCGCCCAGGCGGCCACGGAGGTCGGGCGCCGCATTGCGACGATGACGATCCTCGGGCTCGCGCGCGTCCAGCATGATGCAGCGCTGTCGCCGACCGTATCGATGCAGCTCGCAGGCCGGCTGGACCGGCTTGCCGACCAGCTGGAGCGGCAGCGCGGTCAGGCTTCTGAACAGGATTGGGCGCACGGTCTTTCCGTGCTTCTCAAGGACCGCGAGGCGCTGGACAAGGCCCTTGCCGACCCGGCGCGCTATCCGCGCGTTCCGCCGGGCATGCCGATCGGCGAAGACGACCAGTAGGAATTGACCCTCACGGCCTTTCATTTCGCGTTAGAGTCCTGATACCAATCGGAATTGACTCGATGTCGGATGTTTTCGTCTCGTACGCGCGGGCCGACGAACCGCAGGCGAAACGCGTCGCGGATGCGCTTCGCGGCCTTGGCTATGGCGTCTGGCGCGATGACGAGCTTCCAGCGCACCGGCCCTATTCGGAAGTCATCGAGGAGCGGCTGAGATCGGCCAAGGCGGTCGTCGTCATGTGGTCGGCCGAGGCGGCGAAATCCCAATGGGTCAGGGCCGAGGCGGATGCCGCGCGCTCGGCGGGGACGCTCGTGCAGGCGCTTCTCGACGGGAATATCCCGCCGCTGCCGTTCAACCAGATTCAGTGCGCGGACCTGAGCGGCTGGGCCGGCGATGCCGACGCTCCAGGATGGAAGAAGCTCCTCGCCAGCGTCGCAGCTCTTGCAGGCAACGGGGGCTCCAAGGACTCGATTGCGCCGCGACGGCGGCGGATTTCGGTGTGCGTGCTTCCGTTCCAGAACATGAGCGGCGATCCGGAGCAGGAATATTTCAGCGACGGGATCAGCGAGGACATCACGACGGATCTGTCCAAGATCTCGTCGCTCGAAGTCATCGCCCGCAACACCGCCTTCACGTTCAAGGGACAGGCAGTCGATGTTGCCGACGTAGCGCGCAAGCTCTGCGTCAGCCACGTCCTCGAGGGCAGCGTCCGCAAGGCGGGGGGCCGAGTGCGCGTTACTGCCCAGCTGATCGACGGTGCGGGCGGCGGGCATGTCTGGGCCGACCGCTACGACCGCGACCTCACCGACATATTCGCTATCCAGGACGAGATTTCGAACGCGATCGTCGAAGCCTTGAAGGTGCAGCTTCTACCGCAGGAGAAGGAGGCGATCGGCGATCGCTGCACCTGCAATGCCGACGCCTACAATCTCTACCTGATGGCGCGACAGGCGTGGATCACAGGCGATTTTGGCGACCGCCGTCGCGAAGAGAAGGTGATCCGCATCTGCAAGCGCGCAGTCGAGCTCGATTCCGGCTATGCGCCGGCATGGGCGCTGATGGGCCTTGCCCAAGCGAACCTCCACCACGGCTTTGCGGAGATCCAAGGGAACGAGGACGGCTCGGCGGCTGCTGAACGGGCGCTTGCACTCGATCCGGATATCGCCGAGGCGCATCTGCCCAAGGCGTGGCGGCTGGCGGAGGAGGGCCGTCATGACGAAGCGAACGCCGAGATTGAACTGGCACTCAAGCTCGCGCCCGACTCATGGGAGGTCAACAAGGAGGCCGCGCGCCTGTTTTATCGGCAACGCCGGTTAGAGGATGCGGCCCGTCATCTCGAAAAAGCCACGGAGGTGATGGAGGCCGACTATCACGGCATGGGCATGCTGTTCGCTTATTATCACTCCAAGGACGACATCGATTCGGCGCTGCGTGTCGCGACGAAGACGGTGGAACAGTGCGAGAAGGCGCTTTCGCGCGACCCCGACAACGGCGCAGCCCTAGCCTTCGGCGCCATGGCGCTGGCCAGGCTCGGCAAGGTGGAGCAGGGGCGCGATTGGATGGAGCGCGCCCTGCTCGTCGACCCAGACAACTTCCAGATGCGCTACAATCTCGCTTGGGGTCTCAACAAGATCTTCGGCGAACCAAAAGCCGCCATCGAGATGTTGAGGCCAGTGATGGAAAACGCGGGCGCGAACATCATTCGACTCGCTGCGAACGATCCCAATCTCGACAACCTTCGAACCGACCCACAATTCGAGCATATGCTCGCCGAGGCTCGGCAGCGCGTCGAAGTCACGCCTAGCCCGCCTGCTGCAGGCGGAGCGCAATCTCGCTCATGAAGCGGGCGTCATCGCCATCGGCGAGCCATTCCGATTCCCCCGCGATCGCGGCGAGCAGGTCCGAAAGCGGCTCCATTTCCGACTTCGAGTAATTGCCGAGGACGTGGCGGGTGACGAGGTCCTTCCGGCCCGGCCCGGGATGGCCGATGCCGATTCGGACGCGGCGGAATTCGGGGCCGAGGGACGCATCGATCGACCGAAGGCCATTATGTCCCGCGGTCCCGCCGCCGACCTTCACTTTCACCTTGAACGGGGCAAGGTCGAGCTCGTCATGGAAGACCGTTAGAGCGTCGACGTCCAGCTTGTAGAAGCGAAGCGCCTGCTGAACCGAATCGCCGCTGTCGTTCATGAAGGTCTGCGGCTTGACGAGCAGAATTCGGTTCCGGCCGAGGCGGCCTTCGGCGATCAGGCTGCGGAACTTCTTCTGCCACGGGCCGAAGCCGTGCACCTCCGCAATGATGTCGACCGCCATGAAGCCGACATTGTGCCGGTGCAGCGAATATTGAGCGCCCGGATTGCCGAGGCCGACCCAGATCTGCATTCAACTTCCCTAGCGTGAGGCCCGTTCAAAAAGAAACCGCCCGCCGAATAAGGGCGGGCGGCTTCCTTGATCGGTGAGGAGAGGGCGCTTACTCGCCCCCTTCGCCTTCCGTTTCGCCTTCGCCCTCCGGAGCTTCGCCTTCCTCGACGGTCGGGACCTCGCCAGCAGGCGCGGCCTCTTCCTCTTCGGCCTTCATCGCCGACGGTGCGACGATCGTCGCGACGGTGAACTCTTCATCCTGGTTCGCCGGCACCACGCCGCTTGGAAGCTTCACGTTGCTGATGTGCAGCGAATCGCCGATCTCAAGGCCTTCGAGCGAGACGTGGATCTCGTTGGGGATGCTCGCGGCGTCGCACACGATCTCCAGCTCGTGGACAACGACGTTGAGCACGCCGCCGCGCTTCAGGCCTGGCGAATCCTCTTCGTTGTCAAAGCGCATTGGAACCGCGACGTGGACCTTGGTGTGCTCACCGATGCGCAGGAAGTCGACGTGGATCGGCCGGCTGGTGACCGGGTGGAAATCGATTGCTTTCGGCAGGGTGCGGTGCGCCTTGCCCTTGAAGTCGATCATCACGACCGAGTTCATGAAGTGACCCGTCGAAAGCATTTTTGACAGCAGCTTCTCCTCCACATGGATCGAGAGAGGCTCTTTCTTTTCGCCGTAGACCACGGCGGGGACCCGTCCATCGCGGCGCAGTGCTCGGGAGGCTCCCTTGCCAGCCCGGTCGCGCGCTTCGGCGGGCAGCGTCAGCTGATCGCTCATTTCGTTATACTCCGATTGCTAAAACCCCCCGCCACGCCTCCAGGGATGACCATGGCCGGGAGCGCGCCGCCCTAAGGGACGACGGTCAGAAATGCAAGTTGAGGCTCAATAGACCCGCTGGGACGGGATGCCTTTCTCGGCGAGTCGAACGAGCACGCTGTCCTTGCCCGCGAGATGGCCGGCTCCAACGGCGACGAACACGGTGCCCGGAGTCTGCAACCGAGCCGCGATCCAGTCCGCCCAGCGTGCGTTCCGCTCGGTAAACATCAGCCGGTAGGTGTCGGGTGCTCCGGTGCGGAGCAGGTCGAGCATCTGCACGAAGACGCTCTGGTCGCCTCGCTTCCACGCCGACTGCAAGTCCGCCATCGTCTGCGACATGTCCTGCATCGGCTGCGCGCCGACTGGCTGGCCAGCCCTCGCTGTGGCCGGCACCTGGGGCGCGGCTGCCGACAAATGATTGAACATGTTCAGCTGGAACTGGAGCGTTTCGAGCTGCTCCACATCCTTGCCCTCGGCTTCCGCCGCATGGCGAAGGACCATGTCGGCACCATTGTCGACCTGCATTCCCTGCGCCCTGCTGGCGCTTATCGCCATCTTCGTCGTTGCAAGGAACGATGCCGAAGGCTTCGTCGCGGGACCATGTCCCATCGCTTCCTTCAACTGTTCGGCGGCGTTGGGACCTTCGGGCAGCAGGGTCTCCAGAACCAGTTCGTTCGATTGCTCGAAGGCATCGCGAACCCCGCGATCGAACCATTGCGGGTTGCCGTCGAGCGCGTGGAAGGTGCCGAAGAGATAGATGGTGGTATCGGCGTCATGGATCTCGAAGATCGCGGGTTCTGGCGCCGATTGTGGCTGAGCGGCGACGGGCGACGCAGCGGCGATCGCAGCAGCAATGAGCAGATTGACCATCCATCACCCTCCGTGGCGGACGGCGCTGGTGGAACATCACGCGAAGCGACGACGGGCACACTTTACCCGTGGCGAAAAACCCCCCGCATTTCATCGACTTCACGCATCAGACCCCCCAGCCCGATACCTTCGAATGATGGTCACCGACAGTTTAAGAAATGTCTAGCGAATTCCGCAAAAACGTTAACTTTTCCCGATGGATGGAGCTCATCGGGACCGGAAGTGTCGCTTATTGTACGCGGCGGACCTTGTAGCCGTCGCGCTGGAGCATCGCGATCACCGAATCATTGCCGGCCAAATGGCCTGCACCCACGGCGATCATGATCGCTCCGGGCTGCTTGAGGCGGTTCTCGATCCACTTGCTCCAGTTCTGGTTACGCTGGTGGATGAGGGCGTTGGCGAGCTCGGGCGAGCCGGACAGGTCACGGTCGAAAGTCCGCGCAATGTCCTTCACATCGCCCTTCGACCAAGCCTGAAGCATTCCCGAGAACTCCTGCTCGGCCGCGTGTGACGTGTCCAACGCGCCGTCGAGGAGGGCGTCCTGTGCTTTCTCCGGCAATCTGTCGAAGAAGCCAAACTGCTCAAGGTTCGTCTCGAGCTCTCCGATGGGCTTGTTTTCGCTCATGAAATTGTTGCGGAGGACCGCTTCGACGCCCTCATCGCCCTTGAGTTTCATATCCCGATATTGATTGCCGAGCAGGATGAAAGCCGCGGCCCAAGTCTCCATTCGGTCGAACGCATTCGGAGGATAGCCGCTCTTCTTGATCGCCTCGGCGAGCGCTAGCCGCTTGTTGGGCGGAACGCGCTGGATGAGTGGCGGAAGGTTGGGCGTGTTGAAGGCAAGGCTCGCCATGGCCGACATGATTTTGGTCGGGTCCTTCTCGTCGACGATCGTCTCCACGATCAGCTGCTTCGAGCTTTCGACGGCCTGGTCGAACTTCGGCGTACGCCACTTAAAATCATCGGGAAGCAGGTGGATCGTCCCGAACAGATAGATCGTCGTGTTCTGATCGCTGACTTGCCACAACGCCGGATGCGCGCTCTGCGGGGCTTTTGCCGCGGCCGGCGCGGCGACGAGCAGTCCGGCAAGTCCGAGCGCGGCGGCGGCGCGCCGGAAGAAGCTTTTCAACATGAAATCCTGAGCCTTTCGAGTGAGGCGTTCGCATGCCGGCCTAGCCTCCGCAAGCTGAACCTCCACTTGCCCCGTCAGACGCCATCGGCCAAAGCCCGGGCCGACCAAATCGACGGAGCCTTCCGCTTTGAGCCTGAGTTTCCAGGACCTAATCCTGACGCTTCACCGCTACTGGGGCGCGCAGGGTTGCGTCATCCTCCAGCCCTACGACATGGAGATGGGGGCGGGGACGTTCCACCCGGCGACC
>DASQYQ010000424.1:0-4750 GCA_035639115.1 Sphingomicrobium sp.
GCCAACCGGCGGGACCGCCTTTCTGTTCCGGCTCCGGCGGCGCTTGTTCCGTGGCGTGCTCCTGTTCGACTGCCGGTCGAGTTCCATCCGGAGTTGTCGCTTCCAGCGTCGCTTCCGTTGCAGCAGGAAGTGGACGTTGCACGGCGGGGCTGGCGGGACCGACTGCCGGTGCGCCGAGACGCTGCTCGAGAGCCTCGATGCGTGCGTCAAACTGGTCCATACGCGACTGCATGTCGCGCTTCATCGCCTGCAGGTCCTGCAGCTCTTTCACCTCGGCCGCGCGGTCCGGCGAAGTGCTCGCCGGCGCTTGCGCGGTTGACTGAGTCGAGGGCGGGCCCTGCGCCAACGCAGGTGCCGGGATCACCGCCGCTGTCGCGAACGCCCACTGAATCCAAGCCTTACTCCGCATGCGCTTGCTCCCATGCTCGCACCCTCGTCCGCGCGGTGTCGAATATTCGCTCGTAATTGCCGAACAGGATCGCTTTCTTCGTTGCCGGCCGGACCTTGGCGAAGATTGGATCCCAGAGGTGGAAGACGCGTACGTTTGCGTCGATGCTCGCCGGCGCGACATTGTCGGTGCCGAAGAGGAAGCGGTCGGGATATTTGTCGAACAGCGCAGCGGTGCGTGCGATCACATCGGGATTGGCGGTCGCATATTTCGCCAACTCGTCCCAGCTGATGTCGAAATAGACGTTCGCGAATTTGGGGTCCGCGAGGATTCGCTCGATCAATTGCAGGTGAGTGGGCGCGCGCTCATTCGCCTCGCTCGTTCCCGCGCCCGTCGGAACCACCACTCGCCCGAGCCCCGTATGCGCCCAAATGACCGCGGTCTTCGGATGCCGCGAGAGCACGTCGAGCATCTGCGTGTAGTAAATCGGCAGCGAGGTGCCTTTCGCGAAAGGCATGTCGATGTCGTTGTGGAAGATGACCGCCAGACCGACGTCACCAGCAAAATCGAGGATCCGGTCGAGTGCCGGGTTGGGCAGGGTGGCGACCTCACCTGCGACCTTGCTCGACACGAACTCCTTGTGGATGCTGAACTCGCCGATGCCGCTGAATACGCCGGGATACATTTTGAGGACGCGTTCGATGTGGTCGACCGCATACATGTCGGCTGGATTGAAGCCCGTGATCATCGGATCGAGGCGCGCTCGATCCGCTGGCGGAAGCGACAGATATTCGTGCGCAATGACCGCGTCGGTGAACGAGTAATAATAAAGCGGGGCGTCCGTCTGCAGGTAGTAAGTCGGCGCGAAGTCGCCCGAGTTCGCGTAGCTCCAGGTCTGCTGAAGCGGGATCCCGAACATTGTCGAACGCTTCACGACATTGCCCATCATCGCGACATATTGCTTCGCGGTGAGACCCTTCTGGACGTAGTTCGTCAGATGGAAATGGGCGTCGTCGAAGAGGTAGGTTCCCCCACTGCGGTCCGGCTGGTCTGCTGCCTGAAGGGGACTAGGAACGCAGAGTGCAGCCAGACACGCAGCGAGGTACTCGAGCCTACGCACAGGCGTTTCCTCAGCCGAACTGCGCGTAGGGATTCAATTTCAGTGCAGTCGCTATGTCAGTGATCGCCTTTTGGCCGCGGACACTGTTGCCTGCTCCATCCAGTGGCGGCGCGAACGTGCCTATGCCGGCCTTGCCCGGCGATACGGCGATAAGGCCGCCGCCGACGCCGCTCTTCGTTGGAAGGCCCGTGTGATACAGCCATTTTCCGCTGTCGTCGTACATCCCGGCCGTGGACATGATCGCAAGCACTCCCGGGACGTGGCTGGAGTCGATCACTTGTTTCCCGGTGACTGGATTGCGGCCGCCATATGCGAGTGTCGCGCCCATCACCGCCAAGTCGCGCGCCGACACGTTGATCGAGCAGGCGCGCGTGTAGAGATCAACTGCAGCGCCCGGGTCCATCGGGAATTTCTGATAGGCCGACATCAGCATTGAGATTGCGCGGTTGCGCTGGTTGGTGTCGCTCTCCGACTTGTAGACCGGCTGGTTCACCTCGAGCTGCCGGCCGGCAAAGTCGGAATGGAACTGGATGATCTTGTTCCAAACGTCGTCCGGTGATGAGCCCTGGATGTTCCCCACCGTCGCGATGGCGCCCGGATTGACGAAGGGGTTCATCTCCGCGCCCTTGTACTGCTCGATCGCGGTGATGGAGTTGAATACCTGTCCGGTCGCATCGACGCCGACCGTTTCCTCGAGCTTCTGATTGCCCGATTGCTGCATCACCAGAGCGGCGGTGAAGACCTTGCAGATCGACTGGATCGAGAAGAGCTGCTTGGTGTCGCCGACCTCGTGCACCTTGCCATCGGCGCTGACCAAGGCGATTCCGAAATAATTGGAGGGAACCTGGGCGAGCGCGGGAATGTAATCCGCGTTCTTCCCCTCGTTCACGCCCTTGTACTTGTCATACGCCTCCTTGAGTGCGGTATCGATCTTCGAGCCGGAAAGCTTGGCTTGCGCGAATGCCACGCCCGGCATTCCGAGATCGATCGCACTCATCGCCGCGCCGGCGACGAGCGCTCCCATCATTCCGCGACGCGAGAAGGTCAGGTCGTTCATTTCAACGTCCCCTGCAAAGTTCTCCTCAATCGAGGAGGTCCCAGATGTTCTTGCTCGAGAAATCCCAGTGGAAGCTGTACTGGAAGCGCACATCCTTCCCGCTGTTGCCGTCATTGTCGGTGCGCTTGCCCCACAGCAGCTCGCCGCCGGTGAAGACATTGCTTTCAGGATGCCAAAGCAGGTTGACCGACGCGTACTGGCCCTTGTGGAAGGCGGTGTCGGTCTGGAAGTTCGTGTTCCAAACCTTGTCGAAGCTGTAGCCGATCGAGGAGGTCCACTGCTTCGACCAGTTGAAATCGATATAGCTGGTCCACCCGAACAGCTTCACCGCTTCCGCGCTCGGGACGAGGATGAGCCCGATGTCGGGAGGGGGAGCCGGAATCACCGCGACGTTGGGCGCGAGATCCATGCCGCCGTCGTTCATGTAGCTGGCAATTCCTCGGCCATAGACTGCGCCGATCCGCGCCGTTGCAAGCGAGACGTTGAACGAGCTCCCGAGGTTCACCCCCCAGCCCGTCCTGTGCCCTTTGGGTTCGTTCGTGCTGTCGACGCCGACGGTTTCATAACCGACCCGGCGGAGGATGCCGGACAGCTGGACATGTCCCCACTTGCCTTCGTAGCGCACCTGCGCGGTTGCATCCGGCACCTTCTCGTCATTGCGGATGTTCGATGCGATGGTCTCGTCGATCAGGCGCAGATTGCCGGTGTCGATGTCGTTGCCGGGATGCTCGAGGGCGACGGCGGCTTTCCATCCATTCCGATTCCAGAAGGTCCAGCGGAACTGTGGATTGCGCAGGAACACCATGCCCGCGGGACCCCAATAGTCGACCGTGTTGGGGAAGAGGTCGCCGTCCATGAAGAGGCTGTTCGTCTGGCCGGCGAGGAATGGCCCCCAGCTCGCATAGGCGTGCCGGATGCGGATAGTGGTTTGCCCCTCGTCGACGCCGACACCGAACAGATCGAATTCGAATTTCGCTTCGTACGGCTTGCCGGCGAGCGTGCCGTCTGCCTTCGCGCCGAGACGCGATTGGCGAACGCTGAACACCGATTGCCCGTCGCTTCCGAACTGGCCTTTGACCGTCGGAATTCGGGAAGGCCGCAAGGTCGCGTCCCAGTTCGGGTTGACTCGGTTGAAGTCCTGGATCGCGTCGGCCTGAATGAAGCCATAGAGTGTAAGATTATTATCGCCTTCTTTGCGCGGTGCCGGCGGTACCGGAACCGGCGTGGCTATTTCGTTTGGAAGCCCCAACACGTTCTCGAGCCGAGTCATCCGCGCGCGAAGATCCTGCAGTTCCTGGATCGCCTGCGCCCGCTCCTCGGGGGTCAGCGGTCGAGTAGTTGCATCCTGCGCGATTGCGTTCGCGGCACTTGAGGCGCCGTCAGCCGCCCAAGCCGGTCCACTCGCGACGAGAGCCGTTGCGAGAAGTAACGCTTTCCTCATGACTACCCCCAGACAGACGCATCTGGAGCGAAGTATGAGGACGGGGCTAGCAGCCGTAACTCAGGGTCTGCCCGCAATTTCCGTCATGAAGGCACGTAGCAAGGCGTTTGTAATGACTGAGTCGCTCCCCGAAGAGAGCCGGCTATCGAGCAGTCCCCGGCGAGGATTCGACGAGCTTGCGGAAGCCTTTCGCGCTGATCATCGCCCAATCGTCGAACAGCCGCTCGAAGTCGGCCCAGTTGTTCACCGAATTCCGCATCATAAC
The DNA here is from genome assembly GCA_035639115.1 of Sphingomicrobium sp. Classification (GTDB taxonomy): domain Bacteria; phylum Pseudomonadota; class Alphaproteobacteria; order Sphingomonadales; family Sphingomonadaceae; genus Sphingomicrobium. The sequence continues at coordinate 4,272 of DASQYQ010000424.1, forward strand.
GAAATGATCGCCGGCGGTTCCGTGATCGACTGCACGCCCGAGCAGCTCGCCGCTCACTGAATCGCGCACTTCGATCACGAGCGTGCCATAGCCTGCCTGCTCGGCGTACGTCCTGCTTCGGGCAGAGTTCATCTCCGGCGCGGAGACGTCGACGTTCGCGATTCCCACGAAAACCTTCAGCGCATTGTCAGCAGGCTGAGTGACGATCTGGAATCCCGTCTCGCGAAATCGCTTTTCGAACGTGCTTCGGACTTTCTCCTGCGATTGGTCGATCGCGCTCCGCAGTTGCGAGTCGGAAACTTTGGAAAGGCCGCTTCGCGAGCGGTTCATGTCCCTTTGCCAATTCTTTCGGAAGGCGACCTGTGTCGGCTCCAGGATGATCGCCTTGTACTGCCGAAAGTCGGCGCCGGGCCGAAGGTACAGATAGTCGACATTCTTCGCCGGCACCTGAGCGAGACCGTCCCAGTTCGCGGGCGGCT
>DASQYQ010000425.1:0-2432 GCA_035639115.1 Sphingomicrobium sp.
TTTCACGATGGTCGATGTCACCGATTCGACGCGGATCGAGGCTGCGCTTCGCGAGCGCGCGGCGGCGCTCGAGGAAGCCGATCGAGTCAAGACCGACTTCGTTGCCAACATGAGCTACGAATTGAGGACTCCGCTGACCTCGATCGGCGGTTTCGCCGAGCTGCTCGCAGGCGGCTATGCCGGAGAGCTCAGCATCAAGGCCAAGGATTATGTCGGGGCGATCCTCGAATCCGTCGATCGCCTGTCGAAGCTGATCAACGACGTCCTCGATCTCACCACCGGCGACACGCGCGGCGTCGCGCTGGAGAAGGAACGTGTCGATATCGGCGGTCTCTGCCGCGCCGCAGTCGACACGGCCAAATCGCGGGCGGCGGAGAAAGGGCAGAAGCTCGAGGCGGAGATTTTGCCTTCCGCGGGGCATGTCTTTGGCGATGCACGGAGGCTCCGCGAGTCCCTCGAGCATCTGCTCCAGAACGCCATTTCCTACACGGATCGCAAAGGGCGGATCAGGCTGAAGGCCGAGGGCGACGATAAGCAGGCGGTCATCCACGTCAGCGACAATGGTCCGGGCATCGCCGCTGAGGACATGCCTCGAGTGTTCGACCGCTTCCACCGCGTCGCTGAAACCGGCTTTCGCGGTGAGGCCGCGCTCGGTCTCGGGCTGCCGCTCACGCGCCAGTTCATCGAGGCGCATGGCGGCGTCGTTGAGTTGGAATCGAAGGAAGGGAAGGGCACCACGGTTACTCTGATGATACCGCGCGGCTCGCGATGATACTCGAGGATGAGAAGGCGACTTTTGATCTCGGCGCGCGTCTGGCCGGAGCCGCCCGCCCTGGCGACGTGATCACGCTATCCGGTCCCCTCGGAGTGGGCAAGACGGCGCTCGCCCGCGGCTTCATTTCCGCGCTTGGACATGGGGGCGATGTGCCGAGCCCGAGCTTCGCAATCGTCCAGCCCTACGAAGATCTCGAACCGCCGGTCTGGCATGTCGACCTGTACCGGATCGAAAATCCCTCCGAGATCGACGAGCTTGGACTCGATTCCGCCTCCGAGGCGGTGCTCCTGGTCGAATGGCCCGAGCGCGCGGGCAAGTTGTGGCCCGATGCACTCACCCTGTCGCTGGACTTTGCCGAGAACGGCCGGAGAATCTTGACAGCGAAGGTCCCCCCGTCATGGGAAGGACGATGGCCGCTCCAATGAATCCGCCCGCGCATGCTCCTGAATTCCTTGCCTCTTGCGGGTGGGCAGGAGCCGAAATCCTGCCGCTCGCTGGCGACGCGTCATTTCGCCGCTACTTTCGGGTCGTGGACGGCGAGCGCACTGCCGTGCTGATGGACGCCCCGCCGCCGCATGAAGATCCGCAACCGTTCGTTGCGATCGCCGAGTGGCTGATCGAAAGCGGGCTGAGCGCCCCCGAGATACTCGCGCGCGACCTCGACAAGGGCCTCCTTCTGCTGGGCGATTTCGGGAGCGCCCGACTGCGCGAAACCGTGGATTCGGACCCGGTGCGGGAGCAGGAACTGTACGAACTTGCGACCGACGTGCTGATCCACCTGCATCAGCATCCGCCGATGCGTGATCTGCCGCCCCATGGGCTCGATCAGTGGCTCGAAGAGCTAAAGCTGTTCACGGACTGGTATTGCCCGGCGGTGGGTGCCGAGGTGGACGTCGCCGCATATCAGAGCGCCTGGCGCGAGGTTCTCGAACCAGTCGCGAATGACGGGCTCGGGCCGGTGACCGTGTTGCGGGATTACCATGCCGAGAACATTATGCTCGTGGAGGGCCGCGACGGCGTTGCTCACTTGGGGCTGCTCGACTTCCAGGACGCACTTTGCGGTCACCCGGCCTATGATCTCGCGTCGGTCCTCGAAGATGCTCGGCGCGATGTTCCTCCGGCGATCGAGCGCGCGATGATAGACCATTATCGCGCCGCGACCGGCCAAGGGGACGTCTTCGAGCGCGCCTATTGGGTGCTCGCAGCCCAGAGAAACACGCGCATCCTCGGCGTGTTCACGCGGCTGTGGAAGCGTGACAACAAGCCGCACTACCGGCAGTTCCAGCCGCGCATGTGGGGACTTCTCGAACGCGATCTTGCACTGCCTCATTTGTCTCCGGTGCGCGCCTGGTTCGACTCTAACATCGCTCCCGAGCATCGGCGCGAGCCGTGGAAAGCGGCCGCATGATCACCGCCAAGCGCGCGCTTCGTCTTCGCGCGGAAGTTCCCGCTGAAGTGCCCTCGACGGCGATGATCATGGCCGCGGGGCTCGGCAAGCGCATGAGGCCGCTGACGGCAACGCGGCCCAAGCCCTTGATCGAGGTCGGCGGAAAGGCGCTGCTCGACCACGTGCTCGAGAAGCTCAGAATTGCGGGCGTCAAGAAGGTCGTCGTCAATGTCCATTATCTCGCCGAGGCGCTCGAGGCTCATTTGTTGA
>DASQYQ010000426.1:0-3946 GCA_035639115.1 Sphingomicrobium sp.
CCCGGATCCGCTGGGCGAGGGGGAGGAAATCGCTATCCGATGACATGATCCCGAAGCCGTCGACATTGCCTCGGTAGAGTAGATCCATCGCGTCGATCGTCATTCGCATGTCGGTCGCGCTCTTGCCCTTCACCACGTCGAACTGTTGCATCGGGATGATCGAGTGGAGGCCGGTGAGCTGGCCCCAGCCCTTCAGGCTCGCTTTCGCCCAATTCCCATAGGCGCGGCGGATGTTGATCGTTCCCAGTTCGCCCAACACCAGGAGGACCTCATCGAGATGATCGGGGCTCGCGTTGTCGGCGTCGATTAGCAGGGCGATATTTGCTTCCTGTTCGGGCAGGCGATCACGCATTCACCGAGTCCTTTTCGATTCTCTCTAGCGCCGCGTCGCAGAATGACCACCGGTGGACGCAGGAAACGTTTCGGTACATCAACGGTACATGGTCGATGCGGGAACGAAACGCCGCCTAAACCGCTATGACGCCCATACGGTGGGGCGCGTGTTGGAAGGACGAGAGATGAGGAAATTTGCTCTTGCTGCAGCTCTTGCGGCCGCCGGTTTGTCGGTAGCTGGCTGCGCCACTGAGCCTTATGGCTACGGGCCGTACGGCTATAACGGTGGCTATTACCCGAACGGGGCTTACTACCCGAACGGTTATTACGGTCCGAACGGTTATTATGGCAATTCGCAGGCCGGAAACGTCGTCGGAGGCGCCGCGATCGGTGCGGCGACTGGCGCTATCGCCGGCGCTGTTCTTCCGGGCATCAAGCCGGGTACCGGTGCGGTCGCAGGCGCGATCCTCGGCGGCGTGCTTGGCGCTACGATCAATGGCCATCAGTATTATCGCGATACTCGCGGCTATTGCTATTACGTCGACCAGTACGGCCAGCCGCACTACAGCTACGATATTCGTTGCTAGTTCGAGCCGACCTGTTTTTTTTAAGCTGCCAGACGGGGCGGGAGGCATCTTCCGTCCCGTCTTTTCATTTCGACCCATTCCGTTTTCGACACGGTTCGTGGTCGGTTGCGGGAACGAAACGGCTGTTCGCGCACTGACTGCGGCGGGTGTGGGGCAAAATGGAGGCTGACCATATGAAACGTTTGCTCATTTCTGCGGCCGCCGTCTCGAGCCTGGCTCTGGGCGGATGCGCAACGACCCCGCAATATGATCATACCGTGGCAAGCGCTGCAACCGGCGCGGCGCTCGGTGCAGGCGCAGGTGCCCTCGCCGGCTCCGTCCTTCCGGGCATCGGCACTGGCGCAGGCGCGGCGGTTGGTGCGGTTGCCGGCGGCGTCATCGGTGCAGTGGTCGGCGGTCACCAATATTATCGCGATACGCGCGGCTATTGCTATTACGTAGACCAGTACGGTCAGCCGCATTATAATTATAATACAAGGTGCTAAGAGCCATCGCTTAGACGGGGCGGAAGTCTCCTTCCGCCTCGTTGAGCACATAGAGTCGCCCCTCGGCGATCGAGAAATGGGCGCCGTGAAGCTTCAAGCGCCCATCTTTTTCGCGTTCCGCAATCCAGGGAAAGCTGCGCAGGTTGGCGAGGCTGACCTTTACCGCCTCGCGCTCCATGTCCAGGAACGCCGCCCGGTCCAGCTGCGAGTGGCGGGAGCGGACCTCGTCGCGAGTAGCTTGAAGCATTCGTACCCAGTCGCCGATGAAATGGCCTTCGCCGGTTGGGACGTCATCGAATTTGCCGGTTAGCGCCGCCGCGCAACCTCCGCACATTCCATGTCCCATCACGAGGATCTCGCCGACTTCCAACTGAGTGACGGCAAACTCGAGCGCAGCTGACACGCCGTGGAATCCGGTGCTGGTCTCGTAGGGCGGGGCAAGCGCGGCGATATTGCGCGCAACGAACATCTCGCCCGGTCGACTGTCGAATATCTGCGCCGGATCACTTCGGCTGTCGGCGCACGCCAGGATCATCACCTTCGGGCTCTGACCCTCCGCTAGCTCGGCCCAGCGGCCGCGTTCCTGCTCCCAACTTTTCTCTCGGAAGCGGCGATAACCTTCGATCAGTTGCTGCATGTAGGGCATGCGGTGCCGCTAGCGGCAGCAGGGCAGGGGTGGCAAGCCAATGCAGCAGTCGCTATCTGGCCGCCATGAACGCTCCCGCCGCAGCCCCTTCCAAGCAGCGCAAGCCGGACTGGATCCGAGTGAAGGCGCCGGTCAGCGAGGGCTATCATCAGACGCGCCGGCTGATGCGTGACCTTAACCTCGCGACGGTGTGCGAGGAAGCGGCCTGCCCGAATATCGGCGAGTGCTGGACCAAGAAGCACGCCACGGTGATGATCCTGGGCGATACGTGCACCCGGGCCTGCGCCTTCTGTAATGTGAAGACGGGCATGCCGCGGGCGGTTGATCCGCTCGAGCCGGAGCATGTTGCGACCGCTGCTGCGGAACTCGGCCTGGAGCATATTGTCGTGACCAGTGTCGATCGCGACGACTTGCCAGATGGAGGCGCTTCGCAATTCGTCAAAGTCATCCAGGCGCTCCGCAGGAACACGCCGCAGACCACGATCGAAATACTCACCCCCGACTTCCGCAACAAGAGCGAGGCCGCGGTCGATGCGATCGTCGAGGCCGGTCCCGACGTCTACAACCATAATCTCGAGACAGTGCCGCGGCTCTACCCGACGATCCGGCCAGGCGCCCGCTACTATGCCTCGCTTCGACTGCTCGAGAGCGTGAAGCGCAAGGCGCCGCATATCTTCACCAAGTCGGGGGTGATGGTCGGCCTCGGCGAGCAGCGGCTCGAAGTGCACCAAGTGATGGACGACATGCGCTCCGCCGGAGTCGATTTCCTGACTATGGGCCAATATCTCCAGCCGACGCCGCGCCATGCAAGGGTCGAGGAGTTCGTTGCCCCGAAGGCGTTCGACGCTTATGCGGCAATCGCGCGCGCCAAGGGCTTCCTGCTCGTTGCAGCGTCGCCGCTGACCCGATCCAGCTATCATGCTGGCGACGATTTCAAGAAAATGCAGTCAGCGCGCTTAGCGCAGCTGGAGCGTTCGAACGGCTGATGCCGCGCCACAGCGAGACCAAGCACTTACCCTATACGCCGGAGCAGCTGTTCGACCTCGTGGCGGACGTTTCCCGTTACGATGAATTCCTGCCCTGGGTGGTCGCTGTCCGAGTTCGCTCTTCGAGCGAGAAAGAGACCGTTGCCGACCTCGTCGTCGGCTTCAACGCCTTCAAGGAGCGATTCACGAGCCGGGTCGTCAAGGACCGGCCTAACCGCATCTGCGTCGACTATGTCGAGGGCCCGCTCAAATATCTTCACAATGAGTGGGTGTTCGTCCGCGCGGCCGACGGCGGCACCGACGTGCATTTCTCAGTCGACTTCGCCTTCAAGTCGCGGCTTTTCGAAACCCTCGCTGGAGCAATGTTCGACCGGGCGCTGAGGCGCATGACCACTGCATTCGAGCAGCGCGCAGCGGCGCTTTACGGCATCAATAGCTCGAGCGCGCAGAGCGCCGCCTGAAGGCGCACACCCGAACGCGTCTTCTCATCGAAGAACTTCTGATCGGCCACGATCTTGGCCGGGTCTGCATCGCGCTCAGCGCGGGCGAAGACCACGGTGCCTACGGGCTTTGACGGTGTCCCGCCACCCGGGCCAGCAATCCCGGTAATCGCAACCGCAACGTCGGCTTCCGAGGCGGCGAGCGCTCCACGCGCCATTGCCCAAGCGGTCGCCACACTTACCGATCCGAACGTATCGACGACTTCCTCGGAGACCTTCAGCTCGCTGATTTTCGCAGCGTTTGAATAGGTTACGTAACCTGCTTCAAATACGTCAGAAGACCCCGAAATCTCGGTGAGCGCGGCGCTGACCAACCCGCCGGTGCAGCTCTCCGCGACGGCGACGCGGCGACCGACCGCTCGATTTGCTTCGACCACCTCTCGGGCCTTGGTCACCAGAAGGTCGGGAA
>DASQYQ010000427.1:0-2203 GCA_035639115.1 Sphingomicrobium sp.
GCCGAGCGCGAATGGCCGCGGAATCCAACGAGCGCACCATCGCCTTGACCGGGCCGACGCCGGCGGGAGTGATCGAGAAATTCTCGGCGCCGATACCGATCAGAGCCATTGCCTCAAGGGGACGTCCCGCCATTTCCCCGCACACGCGCACCGGAACCCCGGCGGCGCGGCAGGAGTCGAGCACGCGCTTCAGGAAGCGGAGGATGGCCGGGCTGAGCCAGTCGTAGCGCTGCGCGAGCCGCGGGTCCGAACGGTCGGCGGCGAACAGGAATTGAGTCAGGTCGTTGGTGCCGATGGAGATGAAATCGACGCGCGGCAGAAGCTGGTCGAGCATCTCCGCGAGGCTCGGCACTTCGAGCATCGCCCCGAACTCGATCCGCGTGGGCCGCGGGCGATGCGATTTCTTCGCCCAATCGACCTGCTCCTCGAAGAGCTTCCGCGCCTCCTCATATTCCCATGGCTCCGATACCATCGGGAACATCACTCTAAGCACCTTCCCGTGCGACGCTTCGATCAGCGCTCGCGCCTGTGCCTTCATGAGCGTTGTCCGCTCGAGCGAAAGCCTCAGCGCCCGCCAACCCATGGCCGGATTCTCGGCCTCCTCTTCCACCTCGTCGGTAAGGTAGGGCAGCGCCTTGTCGCCACCGATGTCGACGGTTCGGAAAACGACCGGCCGGTCGCCGGCGGCTTCGATCACTTTGGTGTACAGCCGCTGCTGGCGTTCGCGACCCGGAAGAGTCGCCGATACGAGGAACTGGAACTCGGTCCGGAACAGGCCGATCCCATCGGCGCCGGTCATCGGAAGAGTCGCGGCATCCTCGGCGAGACCGGCATTGACCATCACGCTGACCTTCACTCCGTCGCGAGTCCTCGCCGGAAGCGTTCGGACCGCTGCAAATTCGGCGCGGCGCTTCTGGCTCATCGCCATTCGATGCTCGAAGCCGGTCGTCAGATGGCGCGTGGGGCGGATGATGACGCTTCCGTTGTCGCCATCGACGAGGATCGTCTCGCCCTCCTCCACGCTATGGCGGATGTCGTGCAGACGACCGATCACGGGTACTCCGATGGCACGCGCGACGATCGTCATGTGCGAGGTGAGCGAGCCTTCCTCGAGCAGCACGCCCTTCAGGCGGCGGCGGTCATATTCGAGCAAGTCGGCGGGACCGAGGTTGCGAGCGACGAGAACGGTGTCGCGAGTCAGCCCCGATTGCGCAGCGGTGCCCATTCGGCCGGACACGATTCGCAGCAACCGGTTCGACAGATCCTCGAGGTCGTGCATGCGCTCGCTGAGAAGCGGGTCGTCGATATCCTGCATCCGGGCACGCATCCGCTGCTGGACCCGCTCGATCGCGGCTTCGGCGGTCAGCCCGCTGTCGATTGCCTCGTTGATCCGCCTCGACCAACCCTCGTCGTAGGCGAACATGCGGTACGTCTCGAGAATCTCCTGATGCTCGCCGGCAGTGCCGAACTCGGCGTCCTTGGCCATGTTGTCGATCTGCTCGCGCATCTTGCGGAAGGCTGAGTAGACACGGTCCCGCTCCGCCTCGATGTCCTCGGCGACCGTATGCTCGACGACGATTCGCGGCTCGTGGAAGACCGCCTCGCCCCTGGCCATGCCGGCAACGAGTTTGAGCCCAGACAGGCGCAGCGGTCCGGCGCTTCGGAGACGGCTTCGGCGAGCGCCATCGACCAGCCGCGCGGCGCCGATCATCTCCGACAGCACCATCGCAACGGTCTGGAGCGCCTCGATCTCGACATCTTCGTAGCGTCGCGGGTCGGCATTCTGGACGGCAAGCACACCGATCGGAGTCTCGAGCCGGACGATCGGAACGCCTGCGAAGCTGTGGAACCGCTCCTCGCCCGTCTCCGGCCTGTAGGCGAAGGCGGGGTGCTGCGCTGCTTCAGCGAGGTTGAGGATGCGTCCTTCGGCGGCAATCGTCCCGACCAGGCCTTCGCCCATCCGAAGTCGGGTTACGTGAACGGCTTCCTTGCGCAGGCCGTGGGTGGCGAACAGTTCGAGATAGTTCTCGCGAAGAAGGTAGATCGAACAGACGTCGCTGTTCATTGCTTCCGCGATGAGGTCGACGACGCGATCGAGCTTGCTCTGCGCCGATCCGCTCTTGGCCATGATGTCGTGGAGACCAGTCAGGATCTCTCGGGCAGAGGCGGCAGCGGTCGAAGCCATGAACTGCGGCTATCAGAT
>DASQYQ010000428.1:0-2654 GCA_035639115.1 Sphingomicrobium sp.
CTCGAGCGCACCCTGCCGACCGGGTCTTGCTGCTACTCTGTCACGAGCGCTGGTTTCGGCGCCTCCCTATTCGCAAGCGTCGGGCGGCAGGCTCGGGGAAATCGGGATAGGGGGGCGCCTCGCGGCCCCTCCCCTCCCACACCACCGTGCGTACGGGTCCGTACACGGCGGTTCGGCTGATTATGCGGCTTGACCGGCGGCGACGGAGCCGAGGCCGAGGGTCTTTCGGAAGAGGTCGTTGGGAAGGGCGATGGCGAGTGCGGGGCTGTTGCTGATCCGCCAGGGGCCATGAGCGCTTCCGGCGGTTTGCGCCGCCAGATCGACGCCCACGCCTCTGCGGCGCAGCTCCGCATAGCGGGTTCGCCCGCGTTTCCATTGCTCCCACACGATCGATCGAAGCCTGCGCCTGATCCACTGGTCGAGCGCGCGCAACACCGAAGGCGTCTCGCAGAAGCCGAAGTAGCCGCGCCATCCGATGAGATAGCGCGACAGGTCTTTGACAATCTGGTCGAGACTTGCGCCCCGCGTCCGCCTCGTCGCCTTGCGCATGCGTTCCTTGAACCGGGCCAGCGCCTGGGGAGCGATGCGGCGCCTGGGCGTCGTCCTTCCCGTGAAGCTGAACCCGAGGAACTTGCGCTGCGACGGCGGCGCGACCGCGCTCTTGGCTCTGTTGACCTTAAGCTTCAGCCGCCGTTCGAGGAACCGTTCGACGCTCGCCATCACCCGCTCGCCCGCGCGCCGGCTGCATACGTAGATGTTGCAGTCGTCGGCGTAGCGCGCGAAGCGATGGCCGCGCCGCTCCAGGTCCTTGTCCAGCACGTCGAGCATCAGGTTCGACAGAAGCGGCGAGAGCGGGCCGCCTTGCGGGGTTCCTTCGTCGGTCGGCCCAACCAGCCCGTCCGCCAGCACGCCGCAGGTCAGGAACCCGCGGATGAGCTTCAGGATGCGCGTGTCGGCGACCCGTTTGGCCACAAGCCCCATCAGGATGTCGTGGTTGACTCGGTCGAAGAACTTTTCGATGTCGAGATCCACCACGACGCAGCGTCCCGACGCAATGAACCCCTGCGCCGCGCTCACCGCCTGATGCGCCGAGCGCCCGGGCCGGAACCCGTAGCTCGACGCGCTGAACGTTCCGTCCCAATGCGCCTGCAGCACCTGCAGGACCGCCTGCTGGACGAAGCGGTCGAGAACCGTCGGCACGCCGAGCGCGCGGACGCCGCCCGTCGGCTTCGGTATCTCGACCCGCCTGACCGGCTGCGGCTCGTAGGAGCCGTCAAGCAACTGGGCGCGGATCGTCGGCCAATGGTCCTTGAGGTGCGCGCTCAGATCCTCGACGGTCATGCCGTCGACCCCCGGCGCGCCCTTGTTGCGCTTCACGCGCGCCAACGCTTCCTTGAGATTGTCCCTCTCGACAATCGCTTCCATGCACGGTCCGGCCAAGGCCGCCGGGCTTTCGACTGCGGCGTCCGCCGCATCGGCTTCGATCCCTCCGGCGCGGACGCTTCGGGCTTCACCCGTCGCTTCCACTCCGAAAGCCAGCTCGAGCTGGATTTTCGACCGCCTGACCAATGCGAGAGCCCCGCCCTATTCGCCCTTTCAACCGTTCGGGCCTTCGGTCGATACGCTGACCTACTTTGCCCTCTGCTGACTTCCGCGCCGCGGTCACGCGCCTTGCGGCGCGCTCAGTCCGGATTCCCGGACACGGACGCGGACCTCCCGAGGGAAGTTCGGACGCCTTCCCCGCACACCCGCCGAATTTACCACCCCGGCCTTTGATGACCGTGGACTTCGCGGTCATACGCCCGCTCGTCCGGCCGGGTAGGCCTCGTATCCGGTTCTTGTCCATCGGGTCGCGGCTTTGCTCCACGCTTCCTTCAGACTCCGCCTCACGACGACGCCCTTGCGCTTCGCTAGCCCTTCGCCGTCATCAGGCCGGGCAGAGGACTTCCACCTCCAAGCTTCCGAACATGCTCGGCACACGTAAGTATCCCCCGGCAAAGCCGGGGGCTTTAGAGTTGGAGCCGCTCGAAGCGGCTGTGTCGTCGCTGACGCGACTATTCGAGGTTTGGCCGCTGAAGAGAGCGGCCGCGGGAGCCGCTAACGCGGCTCCATTGTTCGGCGCCGCGTGAAAAGGCGGCCGTCACCGCCACAGGTTCAATTGGTCCAACCTTTGGTCTTCCTTCTCCTGCTGTTTGATGTAGTCGCGGATCGCGGCTTCGTCGCGCCCGACCGTGCTCACGAAATATCCACGCGCCCAGAAGCTTTGGCCCACGAAGTTGCGTTTGCGTTCGCCATACACTCGCGCTAGGTGGATTGCGCTCTTGCCCTTGATGTATCCCACGACGCTGGAAACCGAATACTTCGGTGGAATCGACAGAAGCATATGCACATGGTCGAACAGCAGATGCCCCTCCTCGACTTTCGCCTCTTTCTGCGCCGCAAGCTGCCGGAAAACCTCACCCAGCGCCTTACGCAATTCCTGATACAAGATCTTGCGCCGATACTTCGGAATGAAAACCACGTGGTATTTGCAGTCCCAAGTCGTGTGGTTTAGCGTCTCATACTCGTCCATCGGTCTGGTTCCTTTCGCGTGAGTGCCTGCTCACGACGGAACCGGGCCGGTGGACTGCCGGAAACGTCAAACTGCTACTGCC
>DASQYQ010000429.1:0-4005 GCA_035639115.1 Sphingomicrobium sp.
CGCCTCGCAGCAATATGGCCGGTCACAGGGCCTGGTGAAGACGGGCGCGGTGAGCCTTCAGGAAGCGCAGCTGGACAATGCTCAGAGACTTTCGACCCAAGCGCAGGTCGCCAGCTCGAAGGCCGACCTCGCAGCCGCGCAGGCCGACCTCGCGCAGGCACAGGCGACGGTCGGGCGAACGGGTTCGACGATCCAGGCAGCCCAGGCGGATGCAGACAGGATTCGCGCGCAGATAAAGGATTCGGTGCTGGTGGCGCCGATTCGCGGCCGGATCGAACGACGGCTTGCTGAGGCCGGAGAAGTCGTCGGCGCCGGCGGTCGAGTCTATTCGCTCGTCGATCTCAGTGACGTCTACATGTACGTCTTCCTGCCGGAAAAGATCACGGGCAAGCTCAGGCTGGGTTCCGAAGCCCGGATTGTGCTGGATGCCGCGCCGCAATATCCGATCCGCGCGTACGTTTCCTACGTTTCGCCAACGGCTCAGTTCACGCCGAAGACTGTCGAGACCGCGGAAGAAAGGCACAACCTCACCTTCCGAGTGAAGCTTCAGATCCCGAAGGAGCGTCTCGTTCAATATGAGGCGCTGGTGAAAGCCGGAGTTCCGGGCGTCGGCTACGTGAAATTCAACGACGGGACGCAGTGGCCGACGGAGCTTCAGCCGCCAGCGAAGATCCCGACCAACCTCTGGAACACGACCGGCAGCGCGGCCGGGCACTAATGGACGCCTACGGCACAAGCTTCTGCGCCAGCGTCCACGGCGCCACGCACCGCTATCGCGACGTGGTCGCGCTCGACAATGTCAGCATCGAGATTCCCGCCAACAAGATGATCGGGATCATCGGCCCCGATGGCGTTGGCAAGTCGACTCTGCTCGGGATTCTGGCGGGCGTTCGGAAGATTCAGCAAGGCGATGTGCAGGTACTCGGCGGGCCGATCGGCGATTCAAAGTTCCGTACGATGACCGCCGAGCGAATCGCCTACCTCCCTCAAGGGCTCGGCAAGAACCTCTATCCTACGCTGTCGATCACCGAGAATGTCGACTTCTTCGGCCGCTTGTTTGGACAAGCCGCGGACGAGCGCGAATGGCGCATCAAGGACTTGTTCGACAGCACTGACCTCTCGCCGTTCCGCGAGCGTCCCGCGGGCAAGCTTTCGGGCGGAATGAAGCAGAAGCTCGGCCTCTGCTGTTCGCTCATCCACGACCCCGACCTCTTGATCCTCGACGAGCCCACGACGGGCGTGGATCCGCTCGCGCGCAGACAATTCTGGGATCTGATCGACCGAATCCGCGAGCGACGCCCGACGATGAGCGTCCTAGTCGCAACCGCCTATATGGACGAGGCCGAGCGGTTCGACTGGTTGATGGTCATGAATGCCGGAAAGATCCTCGATACGGGCCCGCCGGAAGAGGTGAAAGCAAAGACCCATTCGAAGACTCTCGAAGAAGCCTTCATCAAGCTTCTGCCGGAGGAGGCGAAGAAGGGTCATCATGAGCCCGTGATCACCCCGATGAAGCCGTCAGAAGGCCCGCCGGCGATCGAAGCGCACGGCCTTACGCAACGGTTCGGGACCTTCACTGCCGTCGATCACGTCAACTTCCGGATCGAGCGCGGCGAGATCTTTGGATTCCTTGGGTCGAACGGCTGCGGCAAGACCACGACAATGAAGATGCTGACCGGGCTACTCGAGCCGACGGAAGGCACGGCACTCCTGTTCGGCAAGGAGATGAAGGGCGGCGACATCGAGGCGCGGCGAAAGGTCGGCTTCATGAGCCAGGCCTTCTCTCTTTATACCGAGCTGACGGTTCGCCAGAACCTCATTCTTCACGCGCGCTTGTTCGACCTGCCGCCGGAGCAAGGCGAGGCGCGCGTTGCGGAGCTAATCAAGAAATTTGGCCTGGAATCGGTTGCTGACACGCTCGCTCAGGATCTTCCCCTGGGAATCCGGCAGCGCCTTTCACTCTCGGTCGCCGTACTTCACGATCCCGAAGTCCTGATCCTCGACGAGCCGACGTCCGGGGTCGACCCAGTCGCTCGCGACGGTTTCTGGGAGCTGATGATCAAGCTGTCCCGCGACGAAGGAGTGACGATCTTCCTTTCAACTCACTTCATGAACGAAGCAGCGCGCTGCGACCGGATGTCGATGATGCACCGAGGCAAGGTGCTCGCGGTCGGCCCCCCTGCCGAGCTCGTCGAGAAGCGCAAGGCGCCGAACCTCGAAGCCGCATTCATTGGCTACCTCGAGGACGAAGCGAAGAAGGAGAAGGAAGCGACCGGCGAGGTCGTCGACGAGGCCTATGCCGAGCAGTCCGCCCCGGGCGAGCAACGGACTTTCGAAAAGGGCCGCGGTTCGAAACCGGGCAAGTTCAGCATCGCGCGCGTATGGGCATTCGCTCGCCGGGAAGCGATCGAGCTTCGGCACGACACGGTTCGGCTGACCTTCGCACTCATCGGTCCGCTGCTGTTGATGATCGTGTTCGGCTACGGAATCTCGCTCGACGTCAATCATCTGACCTTTGCAATGTTCGACGAGGACCAGACGGCTGCAAGCCGCTCCTATGGCGACGCATTCCGCGGCTCGGAATATTATGACGAGCGAACTCCAATCCTCAATGACAACGAGCTCGACCGCCGTCTCCGCAACGGCGAATTGCGCTTCGCAATCGACATACCGCCGGGATTCGAGCGAGACGTCGTGCAGGGCCGGGCACCTTCGGTGAGCGCCTACATCGACGCCGCCGTGCCGTTCCGTGCCGAGACAGCCCGAGGCTATATCGAAGCGACTCATAATCAGTACAATTCGGCACTTCGGGATTCTCAAGGGCTGCCGCCGGCCCAGGCTCCCGCGACCATTGAGTCGCGAGCGCTCTACAACCAGTCGTTCGAGAGCGTGTACGCGATGGTTCCGGGCGACATCATGCTCCTTCTGATGCTCATCCCGAGCATGCTGACTGCGCTTAGCGTGGTTCGCGAAAAGGAGCTGGGCTCGATCGCCAATTTCTACGCCGCTCCGGCGACCAAGGCCGAGTTCCTGTTCGGCAAGCAGCTCCCCTACATCGGTGTCGCGCTGATCCAGTTCGTCAGCCTCGTTCTACTTGCGGTGCTCCTGTTTCAGGTTCCGATAAAGGGCAGCGTCCTGACACTGCTCTTCTCCGGAATCATTTTCGTGCTTGCCAGCACCGGGTTCGGGCTTCTCATATCGGTCTTCGCGTCGACCCAGACTGCCGCGATCTTCGCTGCAGCGATCATCACCATTCTTCCGGCGGTGCAATTCTCCGGAATGTTCGTTCCGACATCGTCGCTGACCGGCGGCGCGCGAGTGGCGTCGCTGATCTTCCCGAGCACCTATTTCCAGTCGATCAGCGTCGGCACATTCACCAAGGCGCTCGGCCTTGACACGGTTTGGCCCAGCATCCTCGCGCTCGCCCTTATAGCCGCAATCTATTTCATCCTGTCCGTCTTCCTTCTGAAGAAGCAGGAGGCTTGATGCGGGCCGCCAAGCACATCTTCCATCTCGGCGTGAAGGAGCTGATCAGCCTGTTTCGCGATCCCGTCCTTCTGTTCCTGATCGCCTACACTTTCACTTTCTCGGTCTACACGCCTTCCAAGAGCGCGGTCATGGACGTCGTCAACGCCTCGATCGCAGTGGTTGACGAGGACAATAGCGATGCCTCGCGCGCAGTCACGGATGCGATGCTTCCGCCGCAATTCCTTCCGCCGAAGCTCATCGATTTCGCGGACATCAACCCGGACATGGATCGCGGCAAATATACTTTCGTGGTGGACATCCCGCCGCGGTTTCAGTCGGACATGGAAGAGAATTCGGGCCCGGACGTTCAGATCATCACCGACGCCACTGCAATGAGCCAGGCTGGGCGCGGTCCGGGCTACATCCAGCAGATCATAAACAATACGGTTTCGCCCTACTGGAACTCGCCGAACAAAGCGCAGAGCGCTCCGCTCGTTGCTCTCGACACCCGCGCCCGGTTCAACCCGAACATGTACC
>DASQYQ010000430.1:0-4196 GCA_035639115.1 Sphingomicrobium sp.
CGACGGCCTTCATCGCCACCGCGCTGTCGATCGCGCTCTTCTCTCGAGCATGGGCATCCGGCGAGCTGCCTGCGACTGCTACGGCCCCGGGTTCGGCATTCGCAGCGACATAGCTCACGGCGGTCGCGCCATTGGCGGCGACGGCGACGACCTTGCGCCTTCCATTTGCATCAGGCGGATACATCATGACGGTCGCCCCGCTCGGAGCCCTGGAAACCGTCGTTCCGTTACGTTCGGTTACGGTGGCGCCGTTGGCTGCGCTGGCGATGGTTGCGCCGTTGATGCGAGTGATTGCGGACCCGTTGGGCGCTGTGACTTGGAAATCTCCATCCGGTCCTTGGCCGATCGCGGCCACGGCAGTGGCGACCGACGTCGAAACGCCCTTCGCGATAATATGCGGTAGGTCGACAGGCGCTTCATGCGTTCCCGGATAGTAAGCCGAGGGCGGCTCGCTCGCGGAAAGCGTATTGCTTGTGACCTTATCAAGCCTGCCGGTGCCCGCTGGAGTCAGCGTCAGGGCGGCCAGGGGGGCAGCAACCATGACCGCTCCGACGAATACCCCGACCGCGAAGCTGCCGGCCACCGGGCCGCGAACCGACTTGCCGTCCAGCACTCGGGCGACGCGGCGAGCCAGCGAGCTCCTCGAGGGTGCCACGCCATGCGCTCCGAGGAGCAGGCCTGGGCATTCGTGCCGAGCCACACCAACAAGAAGTTGCGCATAGTCCGTGTCCGGAATGTTTGCGGCTAGGACCGCGTCGTCGGCCGCTTCCTCGCGCAGCTGGTGCGCTTCCCGGGCCAGCATCCAAACCAACGGATTGAACCAGAAGAGGGCGGTTGCGACTCGGGCGAGCAGGAGCTTGACCCAGTCCATCCGGGCCACGTGCGCGAGCTCGTGGGCGATTATCGCCTCCGCTTCGTCCGACGCTTCGACTGCGCGCGAATTGAGCAGGATTACCGGTCGCATCAGGCCCCAGCTGATCGGGGAAGCGAGCGCATTGCTGGTGAGCAGCGCTGTGCCATGCTTGAAGCCCATGCGACGCTGGGCGCGGGCGAGAGCGGTCAGCCAATGGCCGTCGACCAGCACTTCCGCCCGCGCCTGAAGCGCAACGAGGCGGACCAGAGCAAGGAGCGTGACCAGCAGCAGTATCGCCGCAGGAACAGCATAAGCCGCGGAAGCAGCTGCCGCGGCGCTGATTGAGGGCCGCAATGGCGGGATCGGTCTTGCGACGGAAGTTGCAGGCGAAGCAAGGTGGCTGATTGGCAGTTTTGCCGCTGATGCCGGCGCCTCGACCTGAGTTTCGATCGCCGGTGACGAGGTAAACAGGGCAGGGGCCTCGACGCTCCACCGCGGCAGCACGAGTGGCGCCAGCGCCATGATGATGAGCGCGAGCAGGCCGATGTGGGCAACCCAAGAGCGCTCGGCGGCCGAACGATGCTTCATCGCCGCGAGCAGGCCCAGCGTAAGTCCGGCGACGAGAAGGGACTTGAGCGCGATCGCGATCAGGACGGACATCACTTGCTCCCTTTCGCCTGCCGTGCGCGGGCGATCATCTGCTCGAGCTCGCTAAGCTCGTCTTCCTTGAGCTTCTCAGACATGCCGAGAAGGGCGCTCGCGGCGCTCGCCGGCGAGCCATTGAAGAACACCCGGACGATCTCGCTCAGCGCGGACTTCTTCGCGACAGTGTCTGAGACCGCTGGGCTGTAGAGGAAGCCGCGCTCCGACTCGCTGCGCTGGACGTAGCCCTTGTCCTCGAGGCGCTTGAGCATCGCGCGGACTGCGGAACCGCTAAGCTGGTCCGGCAAAGCGTCGCAGATCTCGGCGACGAGCAGCGGGCCTCTCTCATAAAGGATATCGACGATTTGCCGTTCGCGCGGCGGGAGCTTGCTGAGCATACTCAATCCTGTTCAGGCGGCAGAATCGCCGCGCTACATTTGTAGAGTGCTACATTTGTAGCGTTAATGCAAGCCCAATGTGTAGCCAGCCTGGCGCGGTGAGGGGATTTAGTTCGACAAACGCCCGCGACTGATTGGCGGATGGGGTGGGATTCGAACCCACGGACGCTTGCACGTCGCCGGTTTTCAAGACCGGTGCCTTAAACCGCTCGGCCACCCATCCGTTGGAGAGCGCGCTATCGCGTGTCGAGACGGGACGTGCAAGGCGCACGGTGAACCAAGCTGGCCTGACAAGGGTTCTTCACTCTAGCCTCGGATGTTGGGAGGAGGGCGTAAGTGCCGGCGATAAGTTCGTGGATCTGGGTTGCGGCATCGGCGGCGTCGATCGGCTCATCTGCGAGCCCGATCGTGCCGGCTCCCGCTATCGCCGTGTCAGCGCAATCCTCGACCTACGGATGGGATACGTACAAGGTGCGGCTTGCCTCCCTGGCAAGGCTCCAGGGCGTCCGTGAATCGACGATCCAGGCGAACGTGCCCGGCTTGTCGATGAACCAGAGCGCGATCGAGATGGAGCGCACCGAGCCGGTTGCGCGATCATCTGGCGGGATCGTGGGCACCTTGGAACCTTACCTGCGTGTCCACGTAACCCGATCCCTGATTTCACGCGGGCGCGCCAATTATCGCGAGCATT
Source organism: Sphingomicrobium sp. (assembly GCA_035639115.1). Taxonomy (GTDB): domain Bacteria; phylum Pseudomonadota; class Alphaproteobacteria; order Sphingomonadales; family Sphingomonadaceae; genus Sphingomicrobium. The sequence continues at coordinate 2,585 of DASQYQ010000430.1, forward strand.
ATGGTGGGCTGCGTCGACTCGAATCGCGCTACGGGGTCGATCCAGCCATCCTGATGTCGATCTGGGGCATGGAGACGAGCTACGGCACCGTCACCGGCAGCACCGACCTCCTCAACGCGCTCGCGAGCCTCGGTTACTACGGCCGGCGCCGCGACTTCTTCGAAAGTGAGTTCGTTGCTGCGCTCAAGCTGATTGACCTCGGCGTTCCGCGTTACATTCTGAAGGGGAGCTGGGCCGGCGCCACAGGGTATCCCCAGTTCATGCCATCCGTCGCGCTCCGGCTTCGCGCCGACGGCGACGGTGACGGTTACGCCGACATTTGGCGCAGTGAGCTCGATGGCCTCGCATCGATCGCCGCTTACATGCGCGACGCGGGCTGGAAGCCGAACGTCCCTTGGGGAATCGCCGTGCGCACTCCGGCCAATCTCAACCGCTACGCGATCGTCTCGCGAATCACGTCGCCGCGCTGCCCGCAGGTGTACAAGCGAATGAGCCGCTGGCTGACGATGCGCGAGTGGCGAGCGATGGGCGTCACTCCGCTTGGGCGCTCCCTTCCGGACAATGAGATGGCGGCTCTAATCGAGCCCGATGGACCGGACGCGCGAGCATTCTTGCTCAGCACCAACTACCGATCCATCCTCGATTACAATTGTTCGAATTTCTACGCGATTTCTGTCGGAGTTCTGGCGGACGCGATTGCCGGGCGATAGACAGGGGGCATCGCCAGCCTGAATCAGGGGATTTCAAGAGTTTCGATGCCGCGCACCCTTCTTCTCACCACCGCCGCTTCCGTCCTCCTCGCAAGCGCGGCGCCCGCCGCCGCGCCGCAGTTCGATACGCCCGCGAAGGTCGCCTTCCTCTACGACGTCAATTCGGGCGCGGTGCTCTTCGCCAAGAACCCCGACCTGCACATGCCGCCGGCGTCGATGGCGAAGATGATGACGACCGACGTCGCCTTCGAGCTGATTGACCAGGGCAAGCTGCCACTGAACAAGATGTGCACGGTGCGGCCGGAGACCTGGCAGAAGTGGCACGGGCCGCAGGCCGGCTCGACCATGTTCCTAAGCGCCAACGAGCAGGTCAGCGTCGAGAACCTCCTCAAGGGAATCGTGACTTTGTCGGGCAACGACGCCTCGGTCGTTCTCGCCGAATGCATCGGTGGCACCGAGCAGGCGTTCACCGACCAGATGAACGCGCTGGCGCAGCGCATCGGCCTCACCAACAGCCATTTCGGGACGGCCAATGGCTGGCCGGACAATGGCGTCACCTACGTCAGCGCGCGTGACCTCGCCAAGTTGGCGGACTGGGAAATCGAGCATCACTACAAACTCTACAAGCAGTTCTATTCGCTCCCCAGCTTCACCTGGGGCAAGACGATGGGCGGCAACGCCATCAGCCAGGACAACCGCAACCCGATCCTCGGCAAGGTGCCCGGCGCCGACGGGCTCAAGACCGGTCACACCGAGGAGGCCGGCTACGGCTTTACAGGTTCGGCGGAGCAGAACGGCCGCCGCCTGATCGAAGTGCTCGCCGGCATGGATAGCTGGAACGAGCGCGTCCAGGAATCGACGCGACTGATCGAGTGGGGCTTCAACGCCTGGCAAGACAAGCC
>DASQYQ010000431.1:0-2375 GCA_035639115.1 Sphingomicrobium sp.
GCGCTAAACAGCTCGGCGGCCGCCCCGCAGGCGCATGCCTCGGTGCACCGCGAAGCGTACGACCGAGCGGCTTTCGAAAGGCAAAAATCAGCGTTTTCTACGCAAATGAATCACTTGCGGGAGCGATGGTGCCCAGGAGAGGACTCGAACCTCCACGCCCTTGCGAGCGCCAGCACCTGAAGCTGGTGCGTCTACCAATTCCGCCACCTGGGCACTTGTCGCTGTTGGCAGGCCGTGGCGCTTAGGAAACGCCGCCCCGCCTTGTCAATGTAAGAAGCAAGTGCTTAGGCGCCCACCCATATGATCGAGCGAAACGAACAGCTTGTCACCGTCTTCGGAGGCGCCGGATTCATCGGCCGCTACGTTTGCGAATTCCTGTTCCGGAGCGGCGTCAGGGTCCGCGTCGCGACCCGTGATCCGCGGACCGATTACTTCCTCCAGCCGCTGGCACAGGTGGGCCAGTTCGGCTTCGAGAAGGCAGACATCGCCAGTGCCGAGAGCGTCCGCAACGCCGTGAAGAGCGCGACTGCGGTGGTGAACCTTTGTGGCGTGTTCGGCAAAGCCATGCGCAGAGTCCACGTCGAAGGAGCCCGCAACGTCGCCGAAGCCGCGCGTGAGGCCGGTGCCGGCGCGCTGGTGCAGGTTTCGGCGATCGGCGCCAGCCTCGAATCGCAATCCAATTACGGCCGTACCAAGGGGGAGGGCGAGAAGGCGGTTCGCGACGCCTTCCCGGGCGCGACGATTATCCGGCCCTCGCTAGTGTTCGGGCCCGAGGACGATCTCACCAACCGCTTCGCCGCAATGGCCAACTTGCCGATCCTTCCGGTGATCGCCGCTAAGCGCAACTTCCAGCCGGTCTATGTCCGCGACGTGGCGAAGGCGATCGCGCTCGCCGCGCTCGAACCCGGTCGGTTCGCCGGAAAGAGCTATGAGATCGGCGGTCCGCAGGTGATGAGCATGGTCGAGCTCCACCACGCGATCCTCGAGCTCACCGGCCAGAAGCCGGAGATCGTCCAAACGCCCGACTTCGTCACAGGGCTAATCGCGAAACTCGGCTTCTTTCCCGGCGCTCCGCTGACTGAGGACCAATGGATGATGCTCCAGCGCGACAACGTCCCGTCGGGCCAGCTGCCGGGGCTGAAGGCATTCGGGATCGAGCCGACTCCACTCGCCGCAGTCGGTTACGAGTGGCTCGGCCGCTTCCATCGCGGCGGCAAGTTCGCCGGCCGCCGAATCAATTTGACGGCGACCTCCTGACCGGCTGAAGTCGGCAAATGCCCCTACTGCTCGTCGCCATCATCCTCGGCATCGTCGAGGGCGTCACCGAATTCCTGCCAGTCTCCTCGACGGGGCACCTCATCCTCGCCACCGAGCTGCTCGGCTTCGACGCCGCCAAGTGGGAAGCGTTCAACGTCATCATCCAGCTCGGCGCGATCCTGGCGATCGTCGTCCTCTATTGGCGCACCTTCTGGGCGGTCCTCGAAGGCCTCGTCCAGCGCAACCCGCTGTCGTGGCGCTTCATGCGCAACGTGCTCATCGGTTTCCTCCCTTCGGCGATCCTCGGCTTCGTGCTCATCAAATATATCGAGCAGCTGCTCGGCGCCCCGAAGGTCGTCGCGGTGATGTTCATCCTTGGCGGAATCGCCATCCTCGCCATCGAGCGGATGGTGAAGAACACCCCGACGGTCGGCGTGGCGGAGATGCCGGCGAAGACAGCGCTGGGCATAGGAGCAGCCCAATGCCTCGCGATGATTCCGGGCGTGAGCCGTTCCGGAGCGACGATCATGGGCGCCCTATCGCTCGGCGTCGAACGCCGAACAGCCGCCGAATTCAGCTTCTTCCTGGCAGTGCCGACGATGCTCGGCGCCACTACGCTCGAGCTAGCCAAACACCGCCAAGAAATGATTGCCGGCGCGCATGGGGTCGGCTTCGGGACCGTCGCGGTCGGCTTCGTAGTCAGCTTCCTCGTCGCGGTCCTCGTGGTGCGCGCCTTCGTCCACTACATCTCGAAGCACGGCTTTGCGCCGTTCGCCTGGTATCGCATCGTCGTCGGCGCCGCGGCCCTCGTCTGGCTGTTCGCACGCTGATTGACCACTGAACAATCTGCCTTAAGCTCAGCTCTCCTTTGGGGGAGGGTTTGATGCGCTCAGGCTTGCTGGTCTTTGCCGTTCTCATCACTCTTTCGGGATCGGCCTCGTCCGCCGCGCCAAAACCTCCAGCGCAGTCGCAGGTGAAAGTCGATCCAGCGGCGCTCCAGGCCGCGGATCGAGCGCTTACCGCGATGGGCTACGACCGGATGATGAAGCAGACTCGCGATTCGATGGTCGCTCAGATGGGCCCAATGTTTCGGAAGGAGCTCGAGGACAAGACCGGGG
>DASQYQ010000432.1:0-4586 GCA_035639115.1 Sphingomicrobium sp.
GCAGGTGTTCGAGACAGAACTGTTGCCTTTGAAGATGACGTCCTTTCCGACGATCTGCATGCAATTTGCGTGCATTCCGCTGTCACCGTTGAACGTCAGATCGGCTTTCGGAAAATAGAGCGCGCCCTGGATCGTTGAGCCGTTGTTGCCGTTGATCAGCACGCTGTTGTCAGATGCTGCCGTTCGGCTCTGATAGAAGAGAATGCCGTCGTAGCATCCGGTGTTGCCGAGCGTGCAGCCGGTGCTTGGCGCGGTCATGTTGAGCAGGCCGCCGTGAAGGTCCACGGTGCCGACGCTCCCGCCGCTGCTGTTCATGAAGATGATCGTGCAGCCGGTACAATTGATGCTCCCGCCGGTGTTGGTCATCGTCAGGCCGGCACCCTGGTCGAATATGTACGTTCCGGGATCGAGGTAGATATCGCCTTTTATATCCCCGCTCGTGTTGAAGCACTTGGTACCGGTCGGATTGCTGATGTTGACGGTGCTGTGCGGGCTGTTGCTCGGGAAGCCAGTGCAGCTGCTCGGCGTCGGCAGCGGAACGTTCCCGAAGGGGTCAGCTTGCGAAATTGTGAAAGGCTGAAGCGTAGCTCCGTTCCAGTGCGTGCTGGAAGGGATGCCGCCAACGGCTGCGATCGGAGTCGCGAATACCGTCGCACTACCCGTTGCGAGAGCGGCACTCATCGACGTCGAGTTAGTGATCATTCCGCAACCCAGGTTGACGTTCGTGCTTCCGGTCGCGTCAATTCCCGTCGTGCTGCCGCTTTCGAGGCTGATGACGCAATATTTGCCGGATGGAACGATTGTCGCCGTGGCATTCGCCGTGATGGTCGGCGCGGCCGTCATGAACATCCCCGAGAAGCTCAGGGCACGCTGCATCGAGACGGTAACCCGGACGGCGTTCGAGTCGGATGTGTAGCCGCCCGTTGAGGGCGGGTTCGTCGCCGAACAGGTTGGAGTCTGGGGCAGGTGATTGTTCTGCCTGACGTCATAAGCGATGGGTTTGTCATAGGTCGCCGTTGCGACGGCGCTGCAATTGTCCAGCGTGGCTCCGGCGACCTTCGCGTAAGCTCCAGCTTCCGCAGCTGAGTCGGCGGCACGTTGGAGCTGCCGTTTCCAGAGCGCCCATTCGATCGTGTCACTCGCGAGTCCCGCGGAACCCACGATCAATGGCAAGGCTGCCCCGGCGATGATCAGCGCGTTGCCACGCCTGTCACGCCACAGTTTCTTGAGAAAGCCGAACATGTTCGTCTGAGCCCCAGCCGGTGGATACGCTTTGGAGGGCATGTAGCCCCGACAGGGTAAGCGAACGGTTCAATGCTGTGGTTAACCGGCGTTCACCATGATCCACGCGCTCCGGCTTGTTTCACTGTGTCTTAGCACTATAATACACCTCCAAAGCCCTGCGGCGTTGACCGGCCTTGCGCCGCGCCGCACATAGGGCGCGAGAAAGGATTGCGAGCAATGGCAACGGAACCGGAGACCCAGAGCGCGACCGAAACCGCGACCAAGCCGAAACTGAACCTGACCCCGCCAGATGTTCTGCAGCCCGTCGAGCCTGCCGAGGCGGCGGGCCTCGTGCCGCTCAAGACCGAAGAGACGACGGAACTCGACAAGCGCGTGAGCCAGTTCGTCAACGAACTCGCGAGCCTCGATTCCAACAGCCCCGAATTCGGGAAGAAGGTCGACCAGCTGACCGCGATGGGCCGCAAGGAGATCGCCGAGGCCGCAGGCGCATCGAACCGCTTCCTCGACCGGCCAGTGAAGGCGATCGACAAGGACACCGGTATCGGCGCCGACCTTACCGAGCTTCGTCGCACTGTCGAAGCGCTCGATCCGAAGGAAGCGACCAAGACGAAGAAGCTCCTTGGAATCATCCCGTTCGGGAACCGGATCGACCGCTACTTCGACAAGTATCGAAGCTCGCAGACCCACATCCAGAAGATCCTTAGCAGCCTCGGCGACGGCAAGGACGAGCTGCTGATGGACAACGCCGCGATCGATACCGAGCGCGCGAACCTGTGGAAAACGATGCACAAGCTCGAGCAGATGGTGCACATCTCCAAGACGCTCGACCAGCAGCTCGAGGACAAGGCGAACGAGCTCGACGCGACCGACCCCGCCAAGGCCAAGGCTATCCGCGAGACGGCGCTATTCTATACGCGCCAGCGAACGACCGACTTGCTCACGCAAATGGCGGTGACGGTGCAGGGCTATCTCGCTCTCGATCTCGTCAAGAAGAACAACGTCGAGCTGGTGAAGGGCGTCGACCGCGCCTCGACGACGACCGTGGCCGCCCTTCGGACGGCTGTCACCGTCGCGCAGGCTATGAGCAACCAGAAGCTGGTGCTCGAGCAGATCGGCGCTCTCAACACGACGACCGCGAGCATGATCGATTCCACAGGCGAAATGCTACGCACGCAGACGGGCGCGATCCACGAGCAGGCAGCCAGCTCGACTATCCCGCTGGAAACGCTGCAGCGCGCCTTCCAGAACATCTACGACACGATGGATCAGATCGATCAGTTCAAGCTCCAGGCGCTCGGAAACATGAAGCAGACGGTCGATACGCTCGGCAAGGAAGTCGAGAAGTCGAAAGGGTATATCGCCCGCGCCGAAGGCGTGAACCAGGCGAAGCTCGAGGGTCCGGCCACCTCCCCACTTACACCGCTTGAGGCGAAGTGAGCGACGTCACCGACAAGGTTGAGCGCGCGATCGCGCGCTTCGATCGGGTCACCAGGCAGCTCGACGAGCGCGATGGTCCATCCCGCGCCGCTGCGCTCCGCGAGCGCGACCGCCTCAACGCAGGTCTCGGACGGACCGCCGCGAAAGTCGCCGGTGCAGTCGCACTGATCTGGGTCGCGGCGGTGGTCGTCGGCTTTCTGAAGCCGATCGGGATGTTCGGTTTTCTCGCTGCGCTCGTCGCGACGGCTGTCGTCGGCGGAATCATGATCGCGCGCGGCGGCAGCCAGGCTGTTTCCGCGCCCGCCCCTTCGACGGATCTTCCAAACGGCGCCATGGTCGAGCGCTTCGACTCTTACCTTTACCGCGTGCGCCGCGCCCTCCCTGCACCGGCCCAAGCTCAACTGGACTCGATCACAGCCATCCTGCCTTCGCTGAAGCAGTGCCTGGAACGCGTCGACACCCTCGACCCAACAGCACAGGATGCGAGGCGGCTGATGTCGGTCCACCTTCCCGGCCTCATCGATCGCTATGCCAACGTGCCCTCCGCTTACCGGAACGAGCAGGACGGCGAAGGCAAGACGGTCGACGAGCGGCTGGTCGAAAGCCTCGCCGCAGCCCGAACCGCGCTCGGCGAAGTCTCCGAACAGCTCGCCCGCCACGACATTTCGGCATTTGAGACGCAAGGACGTTTCATCAAGTCCCGTTACGGCGAGCAGGGTATCGAGAGCGAAGACGCCTCAAGCACTTAGCGATTGCGCGGCGCCGTCTCGCCGCCCATGATAACGGGCAATTAATCGGCTGGAGCTGACGGGGGAATGCAGCTTGCCATGGGGATGACGAACGAGCCGCGGGGAGGCGGCTTCCGGCTGCCCCCGGTAGTGCCGCCGTTCAACACCCTGACATTTCGTCTCTTCACGGCCCTCTGGCTGCTCGCCTTCCTTCTCGCGGTCGCCGGCCCGGTCGTCGGCTTCTACTTTCGCTATACCGAGCCGGCCAACAACTCGCAGCTCCTGCTAGGTAGTCGCGCCGGCTTCGCGGTCTCTCCCCGCGACGCTACGATCGTGCGTTTCACCGTCGGGCCGCAAACCAAAGCCGCGGGCATCGTTCCCGGCGATCATATCGTCGCAATCTACGGGCTGCCGCTGCCAGCAACGATGCCGGTCAACGAGGAGGCGCTCGCGGCACACGCCAACGACCCTGCCTATATCGCAATGGGCAATCTTCTGTTCGCATCCGACGCGGAGCAGGTGCCGCTGACCGTTCGCGATCCGAACGGGCGCGTGCGCGACGTAACGGTCGTCACCAACGAGGAACATATCGACGACGGCGCCAAGGCGCTTGGGATCACTCCGAAGCTGCTGAGCTTCATCGATCTCCTCCAGGTGCTCTTCTACCCCTTCCTCCTCTGGGCGGCGTGGCTGCTCCACCGGCGCAATTCGCGGGACGTCGTCAGTTCTCTCCTCTCGCTCGCCGTTCTCTTCAGCATCGGCGCCGAGCAGCCGTCGTCGGTCTTTCTCGCGAACATCGGAATTCCGCGCCCGGTCAATGTCGCGATCTACGATCTCGGCAACATCCTCCTACTAACGGGCATCATGCTCTTCCCCCACGGCAATTTGTCGTGGCGCGTCGTCGGGCTGATCGCCTGCCTGCCGGTGCTCATGTTCCTGCACGGCACTGTCTATCAAACCTATTTCATAAGCTTCATGATCATAGGCGTGCTCGCCATGATCCGCCGACTACAGCGGACCGAGTCGAGCGAGCAGCGGCAACAGATCCGATGGGCGCTGTTCGGGATCAGCGCCTATGCAGTCCTGCGCTGCATCTCGATCGTCTGCGACTATCTCAAATGGTCGACCGACAGCTTCGGTCACCAACTCCTCGTCGAAATGGCCGCGGGGATCAGC
>DASQYQ010000433.1:0-10633 GCA_035639115.1 Sphingomicrobium sp.
TCCGGCTGCCCCTGAGAGCGAGGGCCCTCCGAAAGGACGCGCGCATGGGTCGAATCGCAGACCCCGTCGGATGAGCAGCTGTTGCCGATGATGTCGTTGTTCAGGACGGCAACGACGTTCCAGCCCTGCGCCTTGGCGTAATTGGCTAGCGTCTTTCCGCCGTACAGCCCCTGCTCCTCCCCCATCAGCGTCGCGTAGACGATCGTGCCGGGGAACTTGTGCTTGCTGAGCACGCGCGCAGCTTCGAGCACGGCGGCGGTTCCGGAGCCGTCGTCGTTCGCGCCCGGCGCGTCGGACGTTGCGTTCATCGGGTCGCTGACTCGGCTGTCGATATGACCCTGGATAATGACCACGTCGTTCGGCCGCTCGGTGCCGCGCTGGATCGCGAAGACGTCGGTGATCTTCGTCGGGGCCGGAAGGCGGTCGCCGCTGAACGTCTCGCTGGTGCGATCGACCGTGAGGCAATTGCCGCACGCCGCCGAGTAGCGCCCGAATTCCGACTGCGCCCAGTTGAGCGCTGCGCCGATGCCTCGCTTGGGATCGGTCTGCGACGAAAGCGTATGGCGAGTCCCGAAGCTCACCAGGGTCGCGATCGTGTGGTGCAGCTGCTCCTGGCTAACCGGCGCGACGATCGCTCGGAGCTTCACATCGTTCGACGTCGGCGGGGCCGCTCCGAGCAGGCTGACGCACATCAAGATCGCTATTTTACGCATTCGACTCTCCCCTTCTCGGGCTTCGGCAACTGGCATTTGCTTATTGCTGGGTCTAGGGGAGCCGCGACCCCAGTCAGCTTAAATTGAGGACGCTTAAATCATGCTTCGCAGCATCGACCATTTCATCGGCGGTTCCACCTTCGCTTCCGGCGAGCGCCATGGCGATGTGTTCGATCCCAACCAGGGCCAGGTCCAGGCCAATGTCCGCTTCGGAACCGCCGCCGACCTCCAAAAGGCGGTCGACGCCGCCAAGGAAGCGCAGCCCGCGTGGGCGGCGACCAACCCCCAGCGCCGCGCGCGGATCATGTTCAAGTTTCGCGAGCTGGTCGAAAAAAACATGGACGACCTCGCGCACCTTTTGAGCTCGGAGCACGGCAAGGTGCTCGCAGACGCGCGAGGCGACGTTCAGCGCGGTCTCGAAGTCATCGAATATGCGTGCGGAATCCCGCAGGCGCTAAAGGGCGAATATACGGTCGGCGCAGGGCCCGGCATCGATGTCTATTCTATGCGCCAGCCGCTCGGAATCGGTGCGGGCATCACCCCGTTCAACTTCCCGGCGATGATCCCGATGTGGATGTTCGGGATGGCGATCGCCTGCGGCAACGCGTTCATCGTCAAGCCTTCGGAGCGCGATCCGAGCGTTCCGGTGCGCCTCGCCGAGCTGATGAAGGATGCAGGCCTTCCGGACGGAATCCTGAATGTCGTTCACGGCGACAAGGAAATGGTCGATGCCATCCTCGACCACCCGGACATCGCGGCGGTCAGCTTCGTCGGCTCGTCGGATATCGCGCAGTACATCTACTCGCGCGGCACCGCCCACAACAAACGCGTCCAGGCATTTGGCGGCGCGAAGAACCACGGCATCGTCATGCCCGATGCCGACCTCGACCAGGTCGTCAACGATCTCGCCGGCGCCGCCTTCGGCTCGGCGGGCGAGCGCTGCATGGCTCTTCCGGTGGTTGTGCCAGTCGGTGACGAAACCGCGGACAGGCTGCGGGAGAAGCTGATCCCGGCGATCCAGGGCCTGCGTGTCGGCATCTCCACCGATGCGGAGGCTCACTACGGGCCGGTCGTCAGTAAGGCGCACAAGGAACGGATCGAGAGCTACATCCAGATGGGCATCGACGAAGGCGCCGAGCTGGTCGTCGACGGCCGCGGCTTCATGCTCCAAGGGCACGAGGAAGGCTTCTTCATCGGCCCTACTTTCTTCGATCACGTCAAGCCGACCATGAAAAGCTACCAGGACGAGATCTTCGGCCCGGTCCTGCAGATGGTCCGCGCTCGGGACTTCGAGGAAGCGGTGAAGCTCCCGAGCCAGCACGAGTACGGCAACGGAGTCGCAATCTTCACCCGCAACGGTCACGCCGCACGCGAGTTCACCGCTCGCGTCAACGTTGGCATGGTCGGTGTGAACGTGCCGATCCCGGTGCCAGTCTCCTATCACAGCTTCGGCGGGTGGAAGCGCTCTGGCTTCGGCGACATCGGCCAGTATGGGCAGGAGGGCCTGCGGTTCTGGACCAAGAACAAGGTCGTGACCCAGCGCTGGCCCGACGGCTCCGTCGACGCCGGAGACAAGGGCGCCTTCCACATCCCGACGTTCGGCTGATGGCGTAGCGCCCTGTTCCGCTGTAAGGGCGCCTCCGTCATTTCTGCGATGGGGGTGAGAAATGATTCCATTCGCTCTTGCAGCGGCCGCGCTGCTTCAATGGACCGGTCCGCACACCGTCCAATATGCTGGTCCCGGTTATTATTGCGGAGGGGACTATTGGATTGAGCTCGGCACCGGCGAGCGTGCGTTGATCCTCCCGCAGTCGGAGACCGGCGGAGTGCAGAGCACCCGGCTCGTCCTCTCGCACGGTGAGGTGAACATCTGGTCGGGCGCTCGGGCCGAGCCCGGCCGCATCGTCTCCCACTATGGCGACTTCGCGGTGACCGAGCAGGACGACGGGCAAGGCGTCGCTTATCTCATTACCAACCAGACCCCGTACGGCCTTCGTTTGACCAGCAACGCATTCCGCGGATTCAAGCAGGACAAATGGTTTTTCAGCCACGCGAACTTCGCATCCGGGTCCGATCACGAAGTTCGCTGCCTCGCGGCGTACAGTTACTGAAGGGAGGGCAGCAGCGGGATACCGTCGGCGCTCTGTCGCGTTGAGCGGCTATGCGCCGGATCATTGCCCCTTTGCTCGTCGTCGGAACATTGGCCTGGGTCGTTGCCTGCGGCAAGCCGGACCCAGTTGCCAATAACGCGACCGGCATAGGTCTCCCCGCTCCTTCCAACGAGGCCAATCCAGACCCATTGGGCGGGCCACCTGCAAATGATTCCGGGAGCGAAGCCACATCCGGCAACGCAGCACAAACCCAAACAGCGCGGACCATCCCCGCCGCCCTCCAGGGCCGCTGGGGACTTACACCGGCGGACTGCACCTCGGCGCGTGGCGACGCCAAGGGACTCTTGGTCGTCAGTGCTGGCGACCTGCGATTCTACGAGTCGCGCGCCGTCCCCTCGCCGACAGCGGAAGCAGACAGCGATTCGATCAACGGCAATTTCAGCTTTACAGGTGAGGGACAGACCTGGACGAAGTTCGAGACTCTAGAACGCAAGAAGGACACATTAGTACGTACGGAAAGCAACCCTGCAGCGAGCTACACATATGCGAAATGCTAGCCTGATCCTCGCCCTCGTCGTCGCAGCCCTCGGCGCGTGCCACAAGCAGCAACAGCAGCAGATGAACAACGCGACGATCTCGATGGACGCCGACGTTCCCGATAACCAGATGGTCGCCGGCAATGCCGACATCGAAACGCTGCCCGCGGACGAGAGCAGTACCACTCCGTCCAATCAGCTTCAGAACGGCTTCGACAATCCCGACGTCAACGATGTCGGGACCGCCGGCAATTCCCAGTGAGGCGAGCGACCCATGCTGATCCTCTATTATTCGCCGGGCGCCTGCTCCCAGGCGCCGCATATCCTAATGCACGAGATCGGCCTGGAGCATGATGCGAAGCGAGTCGATCTCAGGGCCAAGAAGCTGGAGGACGGCAGCGACTACCTGTCTGTGAACCCCAAGGGCGCAGTGCCCGCACTGCAGCTCGAAAGCGGCGAGGTGCTAACGGAGAACGCCGTAGTCCTTCAATTTATCGGCGATCGAGCCTCATGGCCGGAGGTGCTACCGCCGCTGGGGAACTTCCGGCGCTACCGAGTGCTCGAGCTCGTTAATTTCATCACTACGGAACTTCACAAGCGCTTCAGCTTCCTCTTCAGCCGCGAAGCGAGCGACGAGGTGAAACAGTTCGTGAAGGGCGACCTCGCGAAGAAGCTAAGCTGGATCGACGAAAGGCTCGGCAAGGGGCCGTTCCTAATGGGCGAGGACCTGACACTGCCTGACCCCTATCTGTTCGTGATCACCCGGTGGACCGACAAGATGATCGGCCTTGATCAATGGCCGAACCTCCGTGCGTTCTACGAAAGGATGCTGCGGCGCGACTCCGTGCGCAACGTGCTGAGGTTCGAGGGATTGCTCGAAGAAGAATCGGCCGCGTGAGCTCATGAACAAGCCCGTCTGCGCCATCGTAGGTGTGGGCGAGGGCAACGGCGCCGCGCTCGCGCGAGCGTTCGCCGCCGAAGGCTATTCTCTGGCGCTGCTCGCTCGAAGCAAGGACTTCACAGAGTCACTCGCGAAGGAGTTTGGCGAGGCGCACGCCTTTGCCTGCGATGCTGCGGACCCTCAAAGCATCGCCAGCGCATTCGCCGCTGTCGATGCAGAACTCGGGCAGCCGACCGTCCTGATCTATAACGCGGGATCCGGCGCTCGAGGAGATGCCGAAACCATCTCCCTCGAAGCCTTCGAAACTGCTTGGCGAGTGAACGCTCTCGGAGCTCTCGCGGGGAGCCAGCAGGTAATTCCGGCCATGAAGGAGCGAGGGGGCGCGATCATCTTCATTGGCGCCACTGCATCACTTCGCGGTGGAGCGCTGACAGCAGCCTTCGCTCCGGCGAAGGCTGCACAGCGAACACTCGCGGAATCGATGGCCCGTTCGCTGTGGCCGCAAGGAATACACGTGGCGCTGATCGTGATTGATGCCGTCGTGGAACTGCCCCGAACACGCGCAGCGATGCCCGACAAGCCAGACGACTTCTTCATCTCGCCGACGGACGTCGCTTCAACCGCCGTTTGGCTCGTCAACCAGCCGCGCTCTGCCTGGACCTTCGAAGTCGTCGTGCGCCCATTCGGCGAAAAATGGTGATGCCCGGCACTCTTGCTGACAATTTGAGCCGGCCCTAGAGCCGCCTCCGCAATGAGCCAGTTCGACCTTACCGACGACCAACTCCAGATCCAGGAAATGGCGCGCAAGTTCACCGCGGACGCCATCACGCCGTTCGCGAGCGAGTGGGACGAGAAGCACATTTTTCCAAGGGACACGATCCGCGAGGCGGCCGAGCTCGGCTTCGGATCGATCTACGTCTCCGAGGAAAGCGGCGGGATCGGCCTTGGGCGTCTCGACGCCGCGCTGATCTTCGAAGCCATGGCTTATGGCTGTCCGTCGACCAGCGCATTCATCTCGATCCACAATATGGCGAGCTGGATGATCGATCGATTCGGCGGGCAGGAGGTGAAGCAGAAATACCTCCCCACCATGATCACGATGGAGCGGATCGCCAGCTACTGCCTGACCGAGCCATCGTCCGGCTCGGACGCGGCGGCACTCAAGACCAAGGCGGTGCTGGACGGCGACCATTATGTCGTTTCCGGCTCGAAGGCCTTCATCTCCGGCGGCGGCGAGAACGAGGTTTATGTGACCATGGTCCGGACCGGGGAGGACGGCCCCAAAGGAATCACCTGCCTCGTCATCGACAAGGACATGGCCGGCGTCAGCTTCGGTGCCCAGGAGAAGAAGCTAGGCTGGCACTCGCAGCCGACGGCCCAGGTCAATTTCGACGAGGTCCGCGTGCCCCTCGCGAACCGCGTCGGCGGAGAGGGAGAAGGCTTCCGAATCGCGATGATGGGCCTGGACGGCGGCCGCCTAAACATCGGTGCCTGCTCCTTGGGTGGCGGTCAGAGGTGCCTCGACGAAGCGATCGCCTATACCAAGGGTCGTCAACAATTCGGGCAGCCCATCGCCGACTTCCAAGCGACGCAGTTCACGCTCGCGGATATGGAGACCGAACTCGAAGCAGCGCGTTACTTGCTCTACGTCGCGGCCGCCAAGGTGACCGCCAACGCGCCGGACAAGACCAAGTTCGCGGCAATGGCGAAGCGGCTTGCAACCGACACCGGCTCCTCGGTCGTCGATCGCGCGCTGCAGCTCCATGGCGGCTATGGCTATCTGATGGACTATCCGATCGAGCGCTTCTGGCGCGACCTTCGAGTCCACTCGATCCTCGAAGGCACCAACCAGATCATGCGTGTGATCGTCAGTCGCGACCTGCTCCGCCAGTGACCGACGATGTCCTGATCAATGTAGAAGGCGGCGTCGGCCGCCTGCGGCTCAACCGGCCGAAGGCGATCCACGCGCTGACGACGCAGATGTGCGAGGCGATGAGCCAGACTCTGCTTCGGTGGCGGACGGACTCCAGTGTGGAGGTCGTCGTGATCGACCACGCGGAGGGTCGCGGCTTCTGCGCGGGTGGCGATGTCGTCATGCTCGCCCGCAGCGGAAATACGGACGCGGAGGAAGCGAAGCGCTTCTTCTGGGCCGAGTACCGGCTCAACCACTTGCTCTTCACCTATCCCAAGCCGACCCTCGCGATCATGGACGGCATCACGATGGGAGGCGGCGTGGGGATCTCGCTACCCTGCACCTATCGGGTCGCGACCGAGAACACGCGGTTCGCGATGCCAGAGACCAGCATCGGCCTGTTCCCAGACGTCGGCGGTGGTTGGTATCTCTCGCGCCTTCCGGGGCGCGTTGGCCAGTTCATGGCGCTGAACGGCGCCCGCCTCGACGGCGCCGACTGTCGCTATCTCAATCTCGCTACCCACTACGTCGAGCAATCGGCTGTGTCAGAGCTCATCGAACGAATTATGAAGGCGCCGGGCCGAGCTCAGGGCGCGCTCGGCGCAGCTTCGATTACACCGCCAGACGCGAAGATCGAGGCGATCCTGCCGCAGGTAACAAAGTTGTTCGCCTCCGACCGTTTCGAGGATGTTCTCTCCGCGCTGGAGACGGACGAAGGCGACTGGGCGCAAAGCGAGCTTGCCACGCTCAAGAGCAAGAGCCCGCTCTCCTGCAAGGTTTCGCTTCGCCTGCTCACTGAGGGCGCGCAACGGACCAGCTTTGCCGACGAAATGCGCGCGGAATATGCGCTCGCGGGGAGGGTGGTTCGGACCCATGATTTTCGCGAAGGCGTGCGTGCGCTGCTGATCGACAAGACCGGCGACCCCAAATGGGATCCTGCAACCCCGGACGCGGTAACCGACGAAATGCTCGACGTGCTGTTCGCCCCGCTTCCGGATTCTGAAGCGTGGACTCCCTTCCCCGAGCCGGAGACGGTGGCATGAGCGAATACCAGACAGTGATCGTCGAGGAGCGCGGCGCAGTCACCCTCGTCACCTTGAACCGTCCGCAGGCGCTTAATGCACTCAACAGCGAGGTGCTGAGGGAGCTTACCGAGGTTTTCGCGGCCTACGATGGCGACAAAGGCCAGCGTTGCCTCGTGCTCACCGGTAGCGGCGAGAAGGCCTTTGCTGCCGGCGCCGACATCAAGGAAATGCAGCCGCAGGGGTTTGCCGACATGTATTCGTCGGACTTCTTCGCGGGGTGGGAAAAGGTCACCGCTACCCGCAAGCCTTGGATAGCCGCAGTGAACGGCTTCGCGCTCGGCGGCGGTTGTGAGGTTGCGATGATGGCGGACTTCATCGTCGCCGCCGATACCGCGAAGTTCGGCCAACCCGAGATCAAGCTCGGGGTCACGCCCGGCATGGGCGGCTCGCAGCGCCTCACCTGGGCGGTCGGTAAGGCCAAGGCCATGGAGATGTGCCTCACCGGGCGCATGATGGACGCCGAGGAAGCGGAGCGCTCTGGCCTCGTAGCAAAAGTCGTTCCGGCCGCTCAGCTGCTCGACGAAGCGATGAAGACCGCCGAGGCTATCGCGGCCATGCCACCGCTGGCAGCTATCGCGGTTAAGGAAATGGTGAATGCCGCGTTCGAAATGCCGCTCAACCAGGGCATTCGCTTCGAGCGACGGCTGTTCCACGGTCTATTCGGAACCGAGGACCAGAAGGAAGGGATGACCGCTTTCGTCGAGAAGCGGGCAGGTAACTGGAAAGGACGTTAGAGATGGCGCGTATCGCATTCATTGGCCTCGGCCACATGGGCGGCGGGATGGCGCCGAACCTTGCTAAGGCAGGCCACGACGTCCGCGCCTTCGACCTGGCGCCGGAGGCTCTTCAACGTGCCTCAGATGCGGGCTGCACGCCGGCTGCTTCAGCGGCGGATGCGGTGAAGGATGCTGATGTCGTCATCACGATGCTGCCGGCAGCGCAGCACGTCCGTAGCGTATTTCAGAATGATGTGGGGCCGAATGCGAAGCCTGGAGCGCTGCTGATCGACTGCTCGACCATAGACGTCGCCAGCGCACGAGAAGTTGGCGAAGCGATGAAGGCGAAAGGGTTCGACTTCCTCGACGCTCCGGTGTCGGGAGGAATTGCGGCGGCAGCGGCAGGCACGCTCGCCCTGATGGTTGGGGGCACCGACGAGCAGTTCGAGCGCGCGAAGCCTTTTCTCGAGCCCATGGCTAAGGCAGTGATCCACGCGGGCCAGCTCGGCGCCGGCCAAGCCGCGAAAATCTGCAACAACATGATCCTCGGCGCGACCATGGCGGTCACCTGCGAGGCATTCGTCCTCGCGCAGAAGCTCGGACTCGATCCGAAAGTCTTCTACGAGATCTCATCGAAAGCGTCGGGCCAGAGCTGGTCGATGACGAGCTATGCGCCGGTGCCCGGCGTCGGCCCGGAAACGCCAGCCGATCACGATTACGAAGGCGGCTTCGCTGCCGCGCTAATGCTCAAGGACCTCAAGCTCGCCGAGGAAGCCGCGAAGAGCGTCGGCGCCTACACGCCGATCGGTGGCGAGGCCGAGGAATTGTACCAGCGCTTCGTCGACCGCGGCGGCGGCTCGAAGGATTTCTCTGGAATCATCAAGATGATCGACGACAGCTGGAAAGTGCCGGACGAACTATAGGGAGGGCCTATGCGCCTCAGGTGTTTGACCGCCATTGCGGTTTGCGTTTGCGTGGGAGCTTGCGACTGGAAGACCGGCCAGGCGAACAGCGCGCAGGGCAATATCAGCAAGGACTCCCGCCCGCCGGCGACGGCAAATGCGAGCGACGTGACCAACGACGCCACAAACGCGATGGTCATGCTCGCCGTGCCGCTCGCCAAGGATAAGGCGCTACTGGTGATGAAGACGCGCCACGACGGCATGGAAGCAATGGGCGATTCGTCGAAGGCGATCCACCGCGCGCTCAGCGGCACGCCGGACCTTGCGACGGTGCGCACCAACGCCGCAAAGATTGCGCAGCTTTCTCAACAGGCCTCGACCTGGTTCCCGGCAGGAACTGGGCCGGACGTCGGGAAGACCCGGGCCAAGCCGGACATCTGGCAATCGTCGGAGGATTTCGGGTCCAAGCTCCGCAACTTCCAGCGTGTTGCAGCCGCCTTCAACGACACGACGCGCGGCAATGACGTAGCGGCGATGAACGCGCGCTTCAACGACGTCGGCGGCGCCTGCAAGGCGTGCCACGACAAGTATCGAGCGGAGGAGCAGCACTGAGCCAGCGCGTCTGGGACCTTCCGGTCCGGCTCGTTCACTGGCTGCTCGCCGGGTTGATCGCCTTCAGCTGGTGGTCGGTTCACCACCATCACACCGACTGGCACATTTGGTCGGGTTGCGCGATCCTGACATTGCTGATCTTCCGCTTTCTATGGGGCTTTGCCGGAAGCTCGACCGCTCGCTTTTCAAGCTTCATTCGCGGCCCGCGCGCGATCGCCGATTACTGGCGCGGCAGGTGCGTTGGCATTGGCCATAACCCGCTCGGCGCAATCAGCGTCTTCGCACTCTTGGGAGCTCTAGCGATCCAGGTCGCGCTCGGCCTGATTTCCGAAGACGAGGACGGCATCTATCTCGGCCCCCTCTCGCGGCTGGTCAGCGTCGACACCTCCGACAAGGCACGCGACATCCATGAACTGTGGTTCAACGTCGTCCTTGCGCTGATTGCGATCCACCTGATGGCGATCGTCTATCACCGTTTGCGCGGGAGGAAGCTGACGATGCCGATGATCACCGGCCGCGCCACGGTCGAGCCCGGGACGGAGCCCATGCGGCCGGGCAAATGGTGGGTTGCACTGATCTGCCTCGCAGCCGGGATCGGCATCACCCGCTGGATCATCGCCGGCGCCCCGCTCTAAGCTCCTCCCTTGCAGCGAGGTCCTCAAGACGCCACATCGCGCCCATGTTGATCCGCACCGAACAAACGCCGAATCCCGCCACCCGGAAGTTCCTGCCCGGGCAAAATGTCATGGATGCCGGCACGCGCGATTTTCCGGACGCGCAGTCGGCAGAAATCTCTCCCCTAGCCAAAGCCCTGTTCGATAGCGGTCTTGTCGAGGGAGTTTTCTACGGCCGCGACTTCATCTCGGTTACCGCAGCGCCCGGAATTCTCTGGACCGACCTCGAGCCACTGGTGCTTGAGACCCTGCTCGATCATTTTGTCAGCGGCGCGCCAATGTTCGTCGCCGGCACCGCGGCAGGAATCCACGTCGAGAATGACCCTATCTTCGAGGACAATCCCGAAGACGCGGACATCATCGACCAGATCAAGGAACTGATCGAGACCCGAGTACGCCCGGCCGTGGCTCAGGACGGCGGCGACATCGCTTACAAGGGTTACAAGGATGGGCGACTCTATCTCTCCATGC
>DASQYQ010000434.1:0-2198 GCA_035639115.1 Sphingomicrobium sp.
CGACGAAAATCGCGTTTCTACGGTGAACCCATGCCAGAGCAACTGCTTTTGCAATGCAGCGGCGGAATTTTGTGTTCGTTCGGCGGAGTGCGGGTCCTCGGCAGCACTCAGAACCACAATCCTCGAGCTTCGTTCCAGGAGGGGCATGGCAGCAGTAATCGCCCGAGCGGCTTCGGCCGTTTGTTTCCAGGCTGCGTATTCCGGTGATGGCGGACAGGCATTCCATTTGAAGGCGGACAGTGATTCCGGTCGATCGCGGACAGCGATCCGGTGAAGGCGGACAGCGGTTCCCGTCGACGGCTTCATGGGGTCATGCGTCCTTCTTGACGTCAAGTCCGGCGCGCTTGGCGGCGGCCTTTCGCAGGCTTTCGCCCTTGAGGGTCAACCTGTGAGCGTTGTGCACGAGCCTGTCGAGGATGGCGTCGGCGACAGTCGGGTTGGCGATGGCCTCATGCCATTGCTCGACCGGAATCTGGCTGGTCACGATCGTCGATCCGCGCCCGTGCCGATCGTCAACGATCTCCAGGAGGTCACGGCCCTGATCCGGCGTCAGATTGGCAAGACCCCAGTCGTCGAGGATCAGCAGTTGGACCCGGGCTATGGACTTGAGCAGGCGCGCATGCCGGCCGTCGCCGCGTGCCAGCGCCAACGCATCGAACAGCCGTGGCACGCGCTGATAGAGCACCGAGCGATCGCTGCGGCACGCCGTGTGTGCCAGCGCGCAAGCGATCCAACTTTTACCGACGCCGGTCGGACCAATGACAATCAGGTTCTGATGCTGATCGATCCACTCCCCGGCAACGAGCTTGGCGAACAGCGCCTTGTCGAGCCCACGCGGCGCCTTCATATCAACGTCCTCGACGACGGCGTTCTGTCGAAGACCGGCGAACTTCAATCGACTGACAAGCCGCTTGTTCTCGCGTTCGATCGCCTCGCGGTCGACCATCAAGCCGAGCCGTTCTTCGAAGGCAAGTGCGGCTATATCGGGCTGTCGTCGTTGCTCTTCGAGCGCTTTCGCCATGCCTGAGAGGCCGAGCGCAATGAGCCGTTGTTCGGTTGGATGCGTGAGCATTTTTGTTCCTTCCTTTTCACCCGCATGATTGGTCCACCTGCAGCTCTCTTCAGTGGAAGTAACCAGAGCCACGGATGTTGCCGTGCCGGATCGGCGGGGCGTCCGGCGCCAGTTCTGTTGCAAAGGCTTTGTCGAGCCCGTGCTTGAGGATCGAGGCGATCGAGCCGTAGCTGGTCGCGCCGATGTCGTTGCCACGCCGCGCCGCGGCTTCGAGGCGTATTACGCCGTAACTTCTGGCGAGCCCGATAATGCCCAGGCACGACCGGAAGCCCTGCTCGGGATGAGGCTTTGCTTTCATGATCGCTTCGAAGAGTGCGACCGTCGCCGGGCCGACCTTGGCCGCCTCGCTCATCATCCTGGCCGGCGTCCATTGCGCGTAGCGGCGATGCGCGCTCGGCATGTGCTCGGTGATTGTGGTGTGCCGATTGCGAACGGCCGAGAACGCATGGCTCGCGACCCGCTCACCCTTGTGGAAGATCTCCACCGTCGCGCTGGCGATGCGTGCGTCGACGATCTCGCGGATCAGCTTCGAGGGCACCGAGTAGTAGTGGCCGGCGATCTCGATGTGATAATCGGGCGCGACGCGGGCCCGCTTCCATTCCGCATAGCTGTAGGGCGTCGCCGGCAGCGCATTGAGCGCCGGGCGATCGAGCGTCTCCAGCAACTCGTTGCGGCTCTTGCCGAAGCGGCGCAAGATCTTGGCATTGATCGCCGTTACGCAGTCACGGATTGCGGCGTTCAACTCGGCCAGCGAGAAGAAGCAGCGATTGCGCAGCTTCGCCAGCACGAAGCGCTCGACGATTTGGACCGCGACCTCGACCTTCGCCTTGTCGCGCGGCTTCATCACGCGGGTCGGCAGCACGACGCAGCCGTAGTGGTCGGCAAGGTCCTGGTACGTCCGGTTGATGCCAGGCTCATAGCGCGACGGCTTGGTGATCCCGGCCTTCAGATTGTCGGGCACAAACGCCTTCGGCACACCGCCAATCGCGGCCAGCGCGTTCACGTGCGCACCGATCCAATCGGAGAGCGTCTCGGTCCAGCGCGCCTCGGCGTAGGTGAAGTTCGAAGCCCCGAGCGCCGCGACGAAGATGTGCGCGCGATGCTCCTCGCCCGTCGTCGGATCAAT
>DASQYQ010000435.1:0-3830 GCA_035639115.1 Sphingomicrobium sp.
TTGAGCCAGGCGGGGCGCTTGATGTCGCGCTCCGCGGGGGGAACCCTCACCGTATAGGCGTAGTTCGGATCGGTAAGTTTCGTGAAATTGGCCTGTGAGCCGTCGCCCTCGCCAGCAAAGCCTGGATTGATCCGCTTGCCGTTCACTCCGCCGCGGCGTTGGTAAGGATAGTCCGCGATGCTTCGGTAGGGACAGTCGACGCTAATCTTGCACTCGGCGTACTGAATGACATCGGCCGTGTGGTTCACGACGATGTCCATGTAGACCTTCATACCTCGGCTGTGCGCCGCATCGACGAAGGTCTTGAAGTCAGCGTTGGTACCCAGGTGCGGATCGACCAGAGTGAAATCGATGATCCAATAGCCGTGATAAGCGGCGCTTTCGTGTCCGGGCGGGCCCTGCACCGCTTTGTTCTTGAAGATTGGGGTGAGCCAAACTGCGGTAGCGCCAAGACCTTGAATATAGTCGAGCCGACTGGTCAGTCCCTTGAGATCGCCGCCATGGAAGAAGCCCTTGTCGGTCGGATCGAAGCCGGTGTTAAGCCGGTCGCCGGACAGTCCGCCACGGTCGTTCGACGGATCGCCGTTCTCGAACCGGTCCGGCATGACGAAGTAGATGACCTCGTCTTGCGGAAGCCGCGAACGATAAGCGTCGGGAGACGAAGCTGCGGCGAGCAGCGCTAACGCAGACAAGATCATCAGGCAGGCACCAACTCACGATTCACAGGAGCGAATTTAGCAACGAACGCGCCATGGTCGGGCATGCGCGAGACTTCGCTTAGATGAGCACGCTCGAGGCCGTCCAGGAATTCTCGCAACCGAGTCTCCGACAATTGATCCGCGATCGGATTGTAGCTTTCCGGCAAGAGGTTCTGGCCGATCATCACCTGGATCCACGCGCGCGCGTCGAACAGCTCGTCGAAGCTGGCGGTCACGCGCGCCGAAGACCTGAACAGGTCGATCTTGTGCTGGAGCTGCTCCGGCACCCTCATGGCGCGCAAATCATCCCAGAAGGGCTCACCTTCGCGCTGGTTGAAATGATAATGGAAGATGATGAAGTCGCGGATGTGCTCCATCTCAAACCGCGTGCGTTCATTGAAGTCGTCGCGCATCGCTTCGCTAATCTCGCCGGCGGGGAGGAGATCAAGAAGGCGGCTGATCGCCGTCTGAATCACGTGGATGCTCGTCGACTCCAGCGGCTCGATGAATCCCGATGACAGGCCGATTGCGACGACATTCCTGACCCAGGACTTGCGGCGAATGCCGGGCGTGAATCGGATTGTCCGCGGATCGCCTGTTTTCTCCCCGTCGAGGTTGGCGAGAAGGATCGAGGCAGCTTCGTCCTCGCTCATCCGCTCTGAGCTGAAGACATGCCCGTTGCCGATGCGGTGTTGGAGCGGGATGCGCCATTGCCATCCGGCTTTTCGAGCGAGCACGCGAGTCAATGGAATCAAGGGCTCGACGCGTGTGCACGGTACGGCGATCGCCCGATCGCATTGGAGCCACTCCGACCAGGGCTCAAAGCCGGCCTCGAGTTCTTGCTCGATCAGCAGTCCGCGGAAGCCGGAGCAGTCCACGAAGAGATCTCCTTCGACGCGCGTGCCGTTGGCCAACAGAACCCCGGCAACGTCACCGTTTAGCTGATCGCGCTCGACCGCGACGATCTTGCCTTCCTGCCGAACGACACCCAGCGTCTCGGCGAACCGCCGAAGGAACTTCGCATAAAGGCTCGCGTCGAAATGATAGGCGTAGGGCATTGGCGGAGCGACGCTTCCCGCGGGGCGAACGACATGCGCGAAGCGGTTTCCAGCAATCGCCATGGTGTGAAGAATGTAATGCCCGAGCGGCTTCGAGATCTCGAGGGAGCGGCCGCGGAGCCAGTAGTGATGGAAGGGAACGACGCCGAGCGCGCTCCCGACTAGACCGAACGCGTGGACATAGGCTTCGTCGGGCTTTCCCCAGCCGTCGAATGCGATGCCGAGCTTGTAGGTGCCGCCGGTCGCAGCGAGGAATTCGGCCTCGTCGATTCCCAGTGACTGATTGAACATGCTGATCGACGGGATCGTGGCTTCGCCGACACCGACGATGCCGATTTCATCGGACTCCACGAGCGTGACACAAAAACGCGGTATGCAGTAGCGAGCCAGCGCGGCGGCGGTCATCCATCCCGCGGTACCGCCTCCGACGACGACTATGCGCCGCTGACTCACTTCACTCATTTCGCTCTTTCATCTGCGTGTGCGCAGCGGTGCCGAAACACCGCTGCGACCGCTTGAGATCAGTTCCCTCGTTCCGGGGCAGGTGCCGGCGGCGGTGGCGGCGGCGGCGGCGCCGGGCACACATCAGTCGCCAGGATCACGCTGCCGTTCGAGCACGTCTGGGTCGCTGGCGGCGCAGGCGGAGGCGGTGGCGGAGGAGGCGGCGGCGGCGGAGGCGGAGGCGGAGCCGCATGTTGCCCGAACTTATAGGTTGCCCCGATCATCCATCGACGGCCGTACCTCTGATAGTCGATGACCTGGAGGTCCTCGCCAGGGTTGGTCGTCACGAACGGCTCGTTCGTCAGGTTGAGCGCCTGGAGGTAAATCGACAGACCGGCAAGCGGCGAGGTGGGCTGGAAGTCGTACCCAACCTGCGCATCCACGATCGTCTCGGGCTTGGCCTGGCGGAACACGTTGTTCTGAGCGAAGCCCGAAACCTCTCCCTGGAAGCTGGAGCGATAGCGTACGCTGCCGCGCGCGTTGAAACCCCACTTTTCGAAATAGAGCGTGCCATTCGCAACCCATTTCGAATAGCCGGGCAGCATCTGCGGCGGCGCTCCAGGATAGATTCGGATCTTTGACTGAGTCCAGCCGACACCACCGGTCAGGCCGAAGCCGTCGAGCGCCGAAACGAAATCGCCGAACGGAAGCGTTCCGCCCAACTCGGCGCCATACATCTTGCCGCCACTGACGTTGTAGGGATGCTGGATGAAGCCGTTCGTGATGCCCGACGGCGGAAGATAATTATCCCCAGTCGGATCGGTCGTCTGCCACGGCGCCGGAATCGGATAACCGGTGTAATCGAAGGGAACATTAGGCAGGTTCTGTTCCACGACGAACGTATTGAAATACTTGTAGAACAGCTGAAGCGACAGATAGCCCTTAATGCCCCAATATTTTTCGAAACTGAGATCCGCTGCATTTGCCCTGTACGGCCTCAGCTCCGGATTGCCGGCTTTTCCGCTGATGTACGACTCGTTGACGCCATCTACGATCAATTTCGTGACGCCATATTCATTAGCGACACGCATCGAATCCATGCGCGGCCGCTGGACTTCGCGAGCGAGGCCCGCGCGAATGACCCAATCGTTCGGAAAGCGGAAGGACAGGTTCATGCTCGGCATGACGTCCCAATATTTCGCGCCGAGGCTGGTCGGCCCGAGAACGGCAGGCGGGCCGCCGGCAATCTGGAATCCGCTCGAAAGCTGATCGGTATGGACTGCCTGCACACCGATGTTGCCGGTTAGTTCGGTCGAACCGAGTTGCGACTTGATGTCCGCCTGGACGTAAACCGTCCCCAGCTTCTCGTGAACGTCATATGCCTTCGCCTGAACGTCCGGATGGAGGTTGTTCGACACCAGCGTGTAGATGCCGTTGTCGAGCAACTGCTGCGGATCGTAGGCCAGCGTTTGGCCCAGGCCTATCCAGCTGAAATCTGCCGAACCCAGATTGAATTGGTCGGGAAGTACTAGGTTGCGAAGAGTCGGATCCGTGAACTGGACGAAAGCCTCGTCGGGAGTCAGCGACTTCTTGTGATCAGTGTAGTTGGCACCTAAGTTCAGGCGCGACAGGA
>DASQYQ010000436.1:0-3911 GCA_035639115.1 Sphingomicrobium sp.
CTCCCCTGCTTCTGGCTTTCAATGAAATGATCGACCACGACACGCTGCGGAAGTCCGCCAGGGTGACGCGCCTCCCGGGAATGGTCATGGTGATGCTCTGCACATTCCTGGTGGTTACGGCCGCCGTGGTCGGCTTTGTCCTCACCGGGCGGCGGCAGCAGATGATTGCAGTGATCATGTTCCTGCTGCTGACGCTCGCGATCAGCATCATCGTCGACCTCAACCGCCCAACGTCAGGGACGATAGTTGAGTCGCAGGAGCCGATGCTATTGACCCGCAAGCTGCTAGCGCAGCCACGCACAGACTTCGACCAATACAAGCCTGTTGGGGCGACCCCCGGTACAGCCGGTCAGCGCTTGTAGGGCACGAAGTCGCCGAGCTTGCAGGCGGCTCCCGGAACTCGGCTGACCCGATCGATCGACCGAACAAGGTCGCCTCGGCAATAATATGGACCAATCGGATCCGTCACTAATATGTCGTTGAAGTTGATCCCACAGACGGGTGCGAGGCGATTTGCAGCGATCGTGCGCCCCCTGCCGTAGAGCAGCATGTGTGGATCGGTCTCCGAAACGCGCAGAGCCTCTCCGGACTGGATGAGCACGCAGCGTTGGGGCGGGCCGGGCGAACGACCGGCAAGCTCCCTCGCCCCCCGCGGCGCGAACGTCGGCTGCGGGGCGGCGAATGCCGCCAGCACAAAAGTGAGCAGGGTCGCAACGGAACGCATCGTGGCAAGCTTACCCGATCGAGTGGCCTCTGGAACAGGCGGTTGTTTGTTAGTGCCGCTCTTGGTGTAAGCGGTTTCAATCTGGAGCTCGGAGGAAATTGTGGCGGCTGCCGATCTACCGGTTCGCAAAGTAACGATCGTCGGAGGAGGGACCGCCGGATGGATGACGGCGGCAGTGCTCTCCCAATGGATGACGAAGGTCGAGATTCGGCTGATCGAGTCGGAGGAGATCGGCACGGTCGGAGTTGGCGAAGCCACCATCCCGCACCTTCGAAATTTCCTCGCGCTCGCCGGAATCGACGAGCTCAGGATGATCAGCGAGTCAAAGGCGACGTTCAAGCTCGGAATCGAGTTCGTGGACTGGGGAGCGCCTGGCGAACGATACATCCACGGCTTCGGAAAGATCGGCCGCGACATGCTCTGGCTGCACCCGCACCAGCTCTGGCTCGCGGCTCGTGCACGCGCGCCCGACAAAGTGAGGCATTTCGATCATTACTCACTGAACTGCGTTGCCTCTCTCAAGAACCGATTCGCTTTTCCGGACAGACGCAATCCCCATTCACCGCTCGCCGATATCGATTACGCCTATCACTTCGATGCGTCGCTTTTCGCGCGTTACCTACGCCAGGAAAGCGAGGCGCGTGGAGTCACGCGGATTGAGGGCCGAATTGTCGACGTTACCAAGGACGGCGAAACCGGGTTCGTCGAACGCGTTCGGCTGAAGGACGGCCGCGAAGTCGACGGAGACCTCTTTATCGACTGCTCCGGAATGCGCGGGCTGCTCATCGGCGATGCGCTGGGTATCGGTTATGAGGATTGGAACCACTGGTTGTTGTGCGATCGCGCGCAGGCGGCGCCGAGCGCGAGCGTGTCGCCGGTGACCCCATATGTTCGCTGCACTGCTAACAAGGGCGGCTGGCAGTGGCGCATTCCGCTCCAGCACCGGGTTGGCAACGGCTACGTCTATTCGTCGAAGTTTCTCGACGACGAGGAAGCTCAGGAGATCCTGCTTTCAAATTTGGACGCCGAAGCGCTCGCCGAGCCGCGGCTTGTCCGCTTCCGACCCGGCCGCAGGCTTAAGTCGTGGGAAAAGAACGTGATCGCGATCGGCTTGTCCTCCGGCTTCCTCGAGCCGCTCGAGTCGACGAGCATCCATCTGATCCAAACCGGAATTCACCGCCTTCTCGCGATGTTCCCCGCGGAACGTTTCTCCGCGCCCGACATCGATGAATATAATCTGCAGGCCCGTACCGAATATGAGGACGTGCGTGACTTCATCATCGCACATTACAAAGTGACGAAGCGCGCCGGCGATCCGTTCTGGGACTATGTCCGCACGATGGATGTGCCACCGACCCTCGAGGAGCGACTGGAGCTGTTCCGCTCGTCGGGCCGCTTCTTCAAGCACAATGCACAGGAGCTTTTTGCCGAGGAGAGTTGGGTCCAGGTCCTGATCGGCCAGGGCCTCGAAATGCATGCGGACCCGGTGACCAACTTCGTTTCCGACGAGGATTTGACCGCCTTTCTCGCCGACATCGAGGAGGTGATCGAAGACGTTGCCGACAAGATGCCCGATCACGGCGACTTCGTGCGACGCCTTCCGGCAAGCACGCCTGCGGCGTCGGCTATCACAGCCCCGAACGCCAGCTTCGCGCTCAAATATGAGCGTGGCTCAGCGTGACCTGAAAGCCACAGCGGCAACAAAGCTTTATCCGGGACTGATTAGCTTCAATTGACTCTGCTTGCAGGAGGTCGTTTCGTCGCCCGAAGGGCTTATGGCCGTGTTTAAATGTAACCGGTTACACGCCGAACTGGGGAGAGAGGCGAAGTGAGTATCAATTCCAATAGGCGCCGGATTACGTCTGGCATTTCCACCATTGCCGTCGCTGCGTCACTGGCCTTCGCGACACCCGCGATCGCGCAGGTGACCTCGGGGATACAGGGGCACGTCACCGGCGCCGCTGCTGGGTCAACGGTCACGTTCACGGACCTGAACACGGGCCATACTGACACGACTAGGACCGACGCAAACGGCAACTACCTAATCGTCGGTTTGCCGCCGAGCACGTATCGAGTGCAGTCGGGAAGCACTTCCCAAAACGTCGTTGTGCCGCTCGGTCAGACGGTTACTGTCGATCTCGCTCCGGCGGCACCGGCCGCGGCGGCTGGCGGGGCGATCGTGATCGTCGGCGCTCGGACGAAGGACGTCAAAACTCCGGCGACGACGACCAACGTCTCACAGTTTCAGATCGAGAACCTCCCCAACGGGGATCGCAACTTCCTGAACTTCGCGGCGCTGGCGCCGGGTGTCACCGTTTCGCCGCCGACCCTCGGCGGGAAGGCGCGTCAAGTCCAGGCCGGTGCGATCAATTCGGACAATACGAACACGATCATCGACGGCCTCAGCATCAAGAACCTGGTCAACCATGGCGGCACGCTGGGGCAGAACTATTCGTCGGGTAACCCCTTCCCCGCTTCCGCTGTCGATCAGTTCAACGTCCAGACGCAAAACTTTGCTGCCGAATATGGCGATGCGGCATCGGCGGTGATTTCGACGGTCACCAAGACCGGCGGCAATGATTTCCACGGCGAAATCTTCGGCGAATGGCAGCCGAAGGGTTTCATCAGCGAAAATTATTACGACCGGCCGGGCAAGCTCAACAATTCCACGCGCCCTTACAAATCGAAGCCTGACTTCAACACAAAATATTACGGCGGCGATCTCGGCGGCCCGATCATCAAAGACAAGCTGACCTTCTTCCTCGACTTCGAAGGCACGAACAAGACGTTCGGATCGAACGACATCATCGTCTATCCGATCAACTTCCAGAACCCGCTGAGCGGCTTTACACCCGCTGCGCAGTCATTCGCGCAGAATGCCCAGTCGCAATATAACGGCAGTTTCCCAGAAACCTTCAAAGAGCAGCTGTACTTCGGCAAGCTGACCTATTTCGCGACGCCAGACGATACGATCAACGCCAGCGCCTTCATTCGTCACGAGTCCAATCTGGCAATTAGTGGTGGTGTGACGACCACGGACGCCTCAACGCTCAATCGCAACAACGAAAACCGCTATGAGGTCTGGTGGAACCACCGCGGCTCCAACTGGCTGAACGAACTGTGGATCGCGCGCGACGTCGCCGCAAACGGCGCGATCCCGAACGTCTCTGGCTCGTCGTTCGTTGTC
>DASQYQ010000437.1:0-3528 GCA_035639115.1 Sphingomicrobium sp.
TTGTGCCACCATCGCGCACCCCGTTGGTGATGGTTTTCGAATCGCAATCCAAGACTATCTGCCTGATGATTCAGGGCCAACGGGGAACCTCAATTTTCTTGACGCCGAATCCAGGTAGTTGGGCAATTTGCGCTTAGGGACCCGCCGGCGCTCTGAGACCCAGCACCCGCCATTGGTCTGACCAGGACATCGGAAGATCGACCAGCCGCTTCAGACCGAAGCCACGCGGCAGCCGTCCCCCAATCGCGGCCTTGACAATGTCCGGCGCAAGGAAGGCCAGCGACAATGTCATCCGTATGGACCGCTCGGTCTTGCCCTCCCGCGAGGCGATCGCCTCAACAGTCTCATTGGGATTGGAGAGCAGATTGCCGAGCCAGCGATGGGCTTGGCGAATGGCGTCGATGAGGATGACACGCGCGCCATGAGGCATGGTGCGCGCGACGCCCACCTCTTCGTTCGCGCCCTGGATGATCTCGCGTCTGCGATGGGGCGATGTCGCAGTCCAGGGAAGACTTAAGGTATCGGCCTCTCCTTCTTCCGCCGCATGCACCGACAGGGCGATCCGGATCATCGTGCTTTCCACTGTGACGCGATCGATAAGGGCGCGAATCTCGGCGCGGCGATCACAAGTCGGCTCTCTTCGATCGGTCGAGGTTGGAGACTTCTCCAGTTGATCGTCGACGACGAAGCGGCCTCCTGAACCCAGCCGCGGCTCGATCTTCCCCAGGGCGTCGACGACCCGGTTTTCGATCTCCGCTGCCGGGATGCGGGCGATAGACCCAGCATTGGCTTTCTCGCCCTGCAGCACCGCCTGCGAGACGTAATAGCGCCAGCGCTTCGGTCCCTTCCTCGCCCAGGTTGGACTCATCCGATTGCCGCGATCATCGAACAGCTTGCCGACCAATAGGGCATCGGACGATTGATGCGCACGCCTCGCCCCGATCGCCGCGACGTGTTCCTGAAGTCTTTCCTGCACCCGATCCCATAGGTCCCGCTCGACGATCGGCGGGTGCTGTCCCTCATGCACGTGGCCTTTGTGCGCGATCCGGCCGATATAGATCGGGTTCGACAATATTTTGTAGATGTGACCCCGGCTCAAGAGGCCCCCGCCGGTCGATCGGCCTGTCCCATCGGCGCGGACGGGAAGCCGGAGGTTTTCGCCGTCGATGACCTGCTTGAGCCGGACCACGCTCCCGACTTCGAGATAGCGCCGAAAGAGATCGCGCACGAGCTCAGCATGATGCTCGACAATATGCAGAGCGCGGTCCTCAACCCGGTAGCCGAGAGGAACCACCCCGCCCATCCACATGCCCTTCTTCTTGGACGCGGCGATCTTGTCCCTGATCCGCTCTCCTGTGACCTCGCGCTCGAACTGCGCGAAAGATAAGAGCACGTTCAGAGTCAGTCGCCCCATGCTCGTCGTCGTATTGAACGACTGGGTCACCGAGACGAAGGACACATTGTGGGCGTCGAACAGCTCGACCAGTTTGGCGAAGTCGGCGAGCGACCGGGTCAGGCGATCAACCTTGTAGACCACGATCACGTCGATTCTTTCTGCCTCGACGTCGGACAGCAGCTTCCGCAACGCAGGCCGGTCCATCGAGCCGCCGGAA
This sequence comes from Sphingomicrobium sp., assembly GCA_035639115.1. GTDB lineage: Bacteria > Pseudomonadota > Alphaproteobacteria > Sphingomonadales > Sphingomonadaceae > Sphingomicrobium. Next base: position 1,614 of record DASQYQ010000437.1, read on the forward strand.
AACCCGCCATCGTCGTAGCGGTTCCGAATCTGCTTCCAGCCTTCATGAGCTTGACTCTTGACATAGGCCTCCGAGGCCTCGCGTTGGGCGTCGAGCGAGTTGAAGTCCTGTTCGAGCCCCTGGTCGGTGGAGACTCGGGTATAGATCGCGCAGCGCAGGCTGCGTCTTGTCGGCTGAGGCTTCATTGGGCCTCCGCCGTGATCGGGGCGCCTTGAGCTTCTACGACTTCTTCGGTTCGCATCGGCGAGACGCGTGAGGACGGCGAACTGTTCGATCGGCGTTCTCCATCGTCGACACGAACCGCGGCTTGACGGTTCCCGCTCTGCTTTTGGTGAGCGGGCTTTTGGCCCTTGGCCGCTCCCTGTCGAAGTCCAAAGAAGCGATGGCCGTTCCAACTCGTCCCTGTCATGGCGTTGGCGATCTGGGAGAGACTGCCATAGGTCTTGCCGTTCCAAGCGAAGCCCTCATCGAGGACCATCACGCGCTCGAGCTTTCCCTGCCACTCGCGAGCCAGGAGCGCGCCGGCCTTAAGTCTGACCCCTTCCCGCGTCTGCGGATCGCGCCGGTCGAAAGGAGCGCGAGCGCCCCTTTCGCCTTCGCCCTGAATCATCCGACGCGTCGCCTTATCGATGTCGCCGAAGGCGGCTGTCTGGAGGCGGTGGCCCAGCACCCTCAAGAACAGCCATCGTGGCAAGTGGGTCGGCGCCTCGCCGCCCAAGTGATTGCGCCATTGCCGACGTAAGCCCTCGATGCCGAGGCCTTCAAGATCCGCCAGGACCCTCGGCAAGGAGGCGTCGAGCGACGGCAAAGCGTCCTTCGACATCATCGGGCGCCCCGCCTCCTGCTTCATCGTCGTTCGGCCGCGCATGTCGCTTACGCCGCTTGCTTCGCCTTCGCCCCGCCTCGACGGCTGGCCAAGGCAGTTTCTGGAGAGCTTACGAGGGCGTCGGATCCTCCGGACGGCGCATCAGAGATCCGATAGGCCGAGCCGCCATCCTCGATCCGTTCGCGGATGACCGAGTAGCCGCGATTGCGCAGACCTGTGATCGCCGCGCGCGTGGTGTGCGGCAACCAGCCGGTCGCGGCCGTCAGATCGCCAATGGTCGCCCCTTGGTTTCGCCGCAGCATGGCGACGACCGCGGCCAGCTTGCTGCCCTCCCGCGGCGCGGCGTCATCGGGATGCTTGAACCCGGCAGCCGCGTCGACGGAGCTCGTCGACTCTACAATCGCTTCGGGCGCCGCCGTTTCCATGTTGACCGCGATGGCCTTCAATCCGGCCGCCGTCAGCTTCAGAGCCAAGGGCTGGCCGCCTTCACTATCGCGACGCCAGACCGGCGTTCCCGCTTTCGCCTTGATCTCCCTTACGAGTTTCGCTGCGATCAGTTTGGCTGCGACTTTCTGCGCTGCGCCGTCCTTCAGAGTTGGCGACGGCGTAAGGCAGCGGTCATCGCGCTGCGCGGCAGCCCGCACCATCGCGAGTTGAGTGTCGGAAAGCTTGATGGACATGACTTGACCCTTCGTATCGTCAAGGGTCCGGCCAATCCGGGCCCCTCACTGACACGAGCCCCGGATCGAAAGCGATCGCCGAGGCGAAGGGATTGCAAGGCGACGCATGCGCCTCACGTTGACACACATGCTCTCTTTCGAGGCGAACGCCAGTCCTTTCTCGGGGCTCGCGTGAGATCGGTTACCGACGTGTTCGTGCGTGCATGTCGTCGAGGTGCCCGCTGGCTTCGAACACCCCTTCGAACTGCCTTCGAACAGGGTTCGAACTGCCTAGCCACACACCCCCCATACCCACCCAGGCTTTCGAAGGCGTCCGAACGCCCTCCCTTCGGGTCGGGCTGGACGCCTCGTCCGCCTATCGGAAGGACTGCGCCGTTCCGATGTCATTTTGCGGCTCGTCGAGATCGAA
>DASQYQ010000438.1:0-3133 GCA_035639115.1 Sphingomicrobium sp.
CCGATCGTCACGCCGCAAATCGAGCCGGCAAGGATCGACCCGACTCCACCGACCGCTCCAGGCGTAACGACCGTTCCGGCGAGCACCACCACGACGACGCCAGCTCCGCAGCCGACGGGGAACGAGCGCGGTTGAGTTGAACTTTCCGCGACGTCACGCGTGACTCGGCGGCGCCATTGAAGCTATCAGCGAGGCCATGCAGGCAGGCCGCGAACCCTCGATGGAAGACATCCTTGCGTCGATCAAGAAAGTGATCGCCGAGGAGAAGGAGCTTCGCGCCGGTGCCCGTCCTGCTGCGGTGGCTGAAGAGGATTCTCTTCCGGAGGATTTGTCCAGCTTCGATGACGACGTCCTCGAGCTGGACGAACCGCTTGCGCCTCCTGTCGACCTCGGTCCACCGCTGGTTGATGAAAATATCGCCGGACAAAGCCGCCAGGCGCTCGAGCAACTGCAGACCGTCGCCGCCACCATTCCAGCAGCCCCTCAAGGCAATCCGCTCGAAGAGATGGTCCGCGAGATGCTTCGGCCGATGCTCAAGGCATGGCTCGACGAGCACTTGCCGCAGATGGTCGAAGAGCATGTGAAGCGCGAGATTTCGCGGATTACGGGGCGCCCGCTCTAGTCCTTGCACGCCGACGCGGCTTTGCTACGCCTGCGTCATGAAAAAACTCTCGCTCCTGAGCGTCACCGCTGCTGTCGCGCTCGCCACTTCGTCAGCCGCTGCCCGGCCGATGACCGCAGTCGACCTGGCGTCGATGCACCGCCTCGGCTCGCCCGATATCTCGCCCGATGGCCATTGGGCAGTCTTCACCGTATCCACGACGGACTGGGGCAAGAATAAGCGCCTCAACACGCTGAACCTGCTTGACCTCACCAAACCAGGCGCCCAGCCGCGGCCGGTCGCCGGGGCCGAGAAGGGCCACGATGCAGTGTTCGGGAGCGACGGCTCGCTCTGGTTCCTGATGCCGGTCAAGGACCAGGACCAGCTGTTTCACATGACGCTCGGCGGCAAGCCGGTGCAGGCCAGCGACTTCAAGGGCGACATCGGCGGTTTCAAGCTCGCGCCGTCGGGGACTGAGGTCGTCGTTTTCGCGGACCGCGACCTTCGTTGCACCGACCTCAATTGCGCCGGGTTGCCCGAAGCGAAGAGGATCGGCTCCGGCCGAACCTACGACCAGCTATTCATCCGCCATTGGGACACATGGGTGCAGCCGGGAGTCCGTTCGCGCCTTTTCACCTTTCGCGTCGAGGGCGGGAAACTAAGCGGCGTCGGCATTCCGATCGAGGGCAATCTCGTTGGCGACACGCCATCCAAACCGTTCGGCGGGCCGGAGGAAATCGCTTTCTCGAATGACGGTCGGACGGTCTATTTCACGCTTCGAGAATCCGGCCGAATCGAGCCCTTGTCGACCAACCTCGATATCTTCGCCGCTCCCGCGGACGGAAGTGCGCCGCCGGTCAACCTGACTGACGCGAACGATGCGACCGACACATTGCCGACGATCTCGCCCGATGATCGAACGCTCGCTTATGCAGCGATGGCACGGCCGACCTATGAGGCGGATCGGCAGGTCCTGATGCTCCGCGATCTCGCCACCGGGCAGGTCCGGCCGCTGACGCAGGCGTGGGACCGCTCGGTCGGCTCAATCGAATGGGCGAAGGACGGGCGCAGCATCCTCGTGACGGCCGAGGACACCCTCGAAGGCCCAATCTTCCGTATCGACGTTGCAACCGGAAAGGTCACGCGGCTCACTGGAGATGGCAGTTACGGAAACGTCCATGCGCTCGCTGGCGGCGGGATCATCGCGACCATGAACAGTATCATGGCGCCGGACGACCTCTATCGCCTCGATCCGCGCGGCCTGCCGACGCAGCTCACGAACCTCAACGGAGAGCTGCTCGCGCAGCTCGATCCGGTGACCTTCCAGAAGTTCAGCTTCAAGGGTGCGAACAACGATACCGTCTGGGGGTGGACGCTAAAGCCGGCGAACGTCACCACGCCGCTGCCGATCTCCTTCGTCGTCCATGGCGGACCGCAGGGCAGCTTCAACAACAGTTGGTCATATCGCTGGAACCCGCGCCTCTTCTCCGCGCCGGGCTATGCAGTCGTCAGCGTCGATTTCCACGGGAGCGAGGGCTACGGACAGGCCTTCACCGACGCGATCCACCAGAACTGGGGCGGGTGGCCGCTCGAGGACCTTCAGAAGGGCCTCGCCTACGCTACTGCGCACGACCCGCAGCTGGAGGCCGACAACGCCTGCGCCCTCGGCGGCTCTTACGGCGGCTACATGATGAACTGGATCGAGGGAAACTGGCCCGACCGGTTCAAGTGCATCGTCCAGCACGACGGCGTCTTCGACGCGCGTGCGATGGCCTACGAGACCGAGGAGCTATGGTTCGACGAATGGGAGCACGGCCAGCACCCCTATTATGAAGCGCCGCAAGAGTTCGAGAAGTGGAACCCGGTGAACTTCGTCAAGAACTGGAGGACACCGCAGCTGGTCGTCACCAGCGAGAACGACTTCCGCATTCCTTACACCCAAGGCATCGCCGCCTTCACCGCGCTCCAGCGTCGCAACGTGCCGTCGCGCCTGCTTATCTTCCCGGATGAGAATCACTGGGTGCTTAAGCCTAAGAACTCGGTGCAGTGGTACCACGAGGTGTTCGACTGGGAGCGCAGGTGGATGGGGCAGGGGCAGCCGGTGCCAAATGCGATTCCGGGCTCAACGCCCGCGCCGGGGCACGGGGAGCGAGGTTGATGCTGCACCGCCGCATCGCTAACCGCGTGCGGCGATGAGTGAGCTTCCGAAGACCTTCGATCCGACCGCGATCGAGCAGCGATGGTACGAGCATTGGGAACGGGAAGGGCTGTTTCGCCCCGACCGCCCCGAGGCGAAGCCGTGGACGATCGTCATGCCGCCGCCCAACGTCACCGGCTCGCTCCACATCGGCCATGCGCTCGACAATACGCTGCAGGACGTCCTTACCCGTCGGGAGCGGATGCTCGGCAAGGACGCGCTTTGGGTCGTCGGCACCGACCACGCCGGCATTGCGACGCAGATGGTCGTGGAGCGGAATCTCGAGAGCCAGGGTCTCAGCCGACCGGAGATGGGACGCGAGGCTTTCCTCGAAC
>DASQYQ010000439.1:0-3669 GCA_035639115.1 Sphingomicrobium sp.
CCACGCCGAACATCACCAGCGTCGCAGTCCACTTCTTCTTGCCCTCGAGGTTGCGCGCGATCAGAGACAGCAACGCAAATGACCCGCCCTCGCCGCGATTGTCGGCGCGCATTGCGACGCTGACATATTTGAATGTTACGATCATCATCAGCGTCCAGAAGATAAGGCTTAGGACGCCGAAAATGTGGAGCGAATCCACCGCCAGCGGATGGGGCCCGAGGAAGCTTTCCTTCATCGTGTAGAGCGGCGAAGTCCCGATATCGCCGTAGACGACTCCGATTGCGCCCAGCATCAGCTTGGGGAGAGCCTCTTTCGGCCCATCATGCGTCGCTATTTCAGCGCTCGGGAGGATGTTGTCCGAGGTCAGTGTCGCCATGCCCGCTGATGTGCGGTCGGACCCCGTAAAGATTCTATGGGGATTCTTACGTAGCGCCATCAGGACAAACGGCGATTAGAGCCGCGCGCTATGGACGCGCAGGCCACGTATGACGATCTAACGCGCATGGACGAGATTCGGTCGATGAGTCTCCATGCACCGTCCTCAGCGCGGGCCGCGGGCTACGCAGGAGCCCTTGCGATGGTCGCCGTCTCGACGGTCGCCGGCCTGTGGATCTCTCCTCGGTGGGGAACCGCAGCAGTCGACATGATCTACCTTCCGGCGGTTCTCGCCGCAGCCGCTTTGTGGGGAATCGGGCCCGGGTTAACTGCTGGCGTCGGCTCTGCATTAGCCTATAATTTCTTCTTCACGGCGCCGGTGCACACGTTCCGCATCGACCGCGCCACGGACCTCGTCACCTTCATGATACTCCTGATCGTCGCGCTCGTGACGAGCCGGCTCGCAGCCGGCATTCGAACGCAGGCGCGCATTGCCGCTGCGCACGCGGCGCGCAACGCGACGATCGCGGGTTTCGCGGGATGCCTCTTGTCGTGCAGCTCGGAGGAGCAGATCGCCGAGGCTGCGTGCGAGGAGCTGCGCCGGCTGTTCGGCTGTAACGCCATGGTCGTGAGGGGCTTGCCGGAACCAAGGATCGTCGCCGCAGTGCCGCCGGGTAACCGATTGACTCCAAGCGATGTCGCAGCCGCTGCACTGGCCTTGGAAACCGGCGAGCCTGCTGGTCGAGCGACGGCGAGGATCCAGCCCGCGGAATGGCAATTCCATGCGGTGCGCGGGCAGGCGGGGATGCTCGCCGCGGCAGGTCTTGCGCGCGACGACGGGGCTCCGCCGTTCAGCGATGACCAGCTACCGCTCGTCACGAGCCTCCTCGACCAGATGGCGCTTGCGCTCGAGCGCGCCCGTCTCGAGCGGCAGGCGCGCGAGTTCGAGGCCCTTCGGGAGCGTGATCGGATGCGTTCGATCCTGCTTTCCTCGATCGGCCAGGATCTCGGACCGGCAATTGAATCGATCGAGGGCGCAGTTCGGGACCTGAAGCGCGGCGGGTCGGCGGACAAGAGCCTCGTCTCGACGATTGGAGCGCACGCCCTGAAGCTCGACCGCTATCTCAGCAACCTCGTCGAACTGGCGCCGGTATCCGATCAGCAGCCAATCAATGCCGGGAACATAACGATCGACCTGTTTCGGCGCGCCGTCTTCAAGGACGGCAAAGAAGTCCATCTGACTCCCAAGGAATATACGGTCCTCTCGGAGCTCGCGAAACATCCCGGCCGAGTTCTCACGCACGAGCACCTGCTTCGGACCGCTTGGGGGCCGGCACAGGAAAGCCAGACGGAATATTTGCGCGTCGCCATTCGGGCACTTCGCCAGAAGCTGGAGCAGGAGCCGTCGCGGCCTCGGCTGATCGTCAACGAGCCCGGCGTCGGCTACCGCCTGCTCGCCGGCTGAACTTCCTCATTGCAATAAAGTAACTCGTCTCGGCCGGTGCAGGCGCTAGCTTTGGCTGGCCGAACGAGGAGGGTGCATTGAAGTGCTTGATGTTGCTTGCTGCGGCGCTGGCTTCTCTCGCGCATTCCGCTGCGCCCGAGCCTCGCTATAGAGTCATTGCTCAGCTTCCTTCGGGCGATGGTGGGTGGGACCTTTTGAGCGTCGCACCGAACGACCAGCGCCTCTACGTCGCGCATGGCGACGGCGTTACGGCAATCGATTTGCGAACGGGCAAGGCGAGGGATCATGTCGTCGCCGGCCAGCGCGTTCATGCTGCGCTCGCGATCCCGGGAACGCATGAGGTGCTCTCGACCAACGGCGAGACCAACAACGCTTTCCTCTTCGACGGCCGCACCGGAGAGATTCGCGCGACGATCCCGACCGGCGCGAAGCCCGATGCAGCCGCTTACGATCCTCTGACTCGCACGCTGTGGATCATGAACCCGGGCAGCGGAGACATCACGGTCGTCGATCCAGTGCGTGCGAGGGTGCTTGCGACCGTTCCAGTCGGCGGCTCGCTCGAGATGGGCGAAGCCGATGGACGCGGGCATATGTACGTCAACGTCGAGGACAAGAATGAACTCGCTGTCATGGACACTCGAACGCGCAAGCTGGTCAGGCGCTTCCCGTTAGACGGGTGCGAGGGACCCACGGGAATCGCGATCGAGCCGGCAAGCCAGGAGATCCTCTCCGCTTGTGGCGAGAATTCGGTAGCGATCGTCTCGGCGCCGGACGGGCGCCAGATCGCGAAACTGCCGATCGGCAAGGGGGCGGACGGCGCTGCCTACGACCCGATCAGGCACCTCGGACTGGTGCCCGGCGGCCGTGACGGCAATCTCACCGTGGTTCGGCTCGGATCCAAGCCGGCAGTGGTAGCCACCATCTCTACCGCAGTCAGTGCGCGCACCATATCGGTCGATCCGTCGACCGGCCGTGCCTACCTGCCGTCGGCGACGCTCGCTCCGGCGCCTGCAGGCGAACGGCCAAAGCCGGTTCCCGGCTCGTTCCGAATATTGGTCGTCGCGCCTTAGAAGAAGAGTCCGAGCGCGCCGTAGAAATGATAGTTCGTCCGGCGACCGGCCCAGGTGGGCCCGCCGGAAAACAGGAGCGCGTAGTGATCGGAAAGCTTCACGATCGATCCGACGCCGGCGTTCGTTTCACCGGTTTCGCCGGTCGTGCCGCGACCCTGCCGAGTGACTTCCGCGCCCACTGAAACCCTATCGCTGAGGTCGTGAGTCAATGCGATGCCCGCCTGCCAGAAATTGCGGTTCCCAGAACCGGGATTGAGCTCGTAGCCCCCGCCTCCGAACAGGCTCGTTCCGCCGCCGAAGTCCTTCTCAATCCACAGCGGAAGCAGAAGGCGCGTGTGCTCGCTGCCGTCGAGCCCGGACGTGGGCAGGATCGCTCGCGGGAACAGTGCCGCGGAGAAGCCGTGCTTCTCCTCGTCGATGAAGCGATATTTGACCGCCAGTTCGACATCGCCGCTGCCGCCGCGCCAAGTTTCGGAGGGAAGGTGCGAAAGGCTGAGCGGCACGGTCGCCGTCAGCTGAACGTCCTTGATCGCGCCGTAGTTGATGTCGAAGCCGCCGTCGGAATCAAAGGTCGAACCATGGTCGTCGGCGGCGATGAAGCTGTAGATTTCCCAGCGGCCGGTGTCGGTCGGAACCGGATCATCGGTGATGTAGGGCGGCCCTGCTATCGCTGGCGTCGCCGCGCCGAGCGCAAGCGCGGCGAACGCAAGAATCCTCATCAGTTCGCTTCCGCTCTCCCGGGATGGCCGCCAGGCCGCT
>DASQYQ010000440.1:0-2862 GCA_035639115.1 Sphingomicrobium sp.
CGATGATCGGCAGCGCCGTCAGCGAGCCCGAGCCATGCTGCTCGTTCATCTTCGCCGCGCGCTCGAGCAAGCGGGAGTGGAGATAGAACACGTCGCCGGGATAGGCTTCGCGGCCTGGCGGGCGGCGCAGCAGCAGCGACATCTGGCGATAGGCGACGGCCTGCTTGGACAAGTCGTCATAGATAATGACCGCGTGCATGCCGTTGTCGCGGAAATATTCGCCCATCGCGCATCCAGTGTAGGGAGCGAGGAACTGCAGCGGCGCCGGCTCGGAAGCGGTCGCGGCGACGACGATCGAATATTCCATCGCGCCATTCTCTTCGAGTGCGCGGACGATCTGGGCGACAGTCGAGCGCTTCTGACCGATCGCGACGTAGATGCAGTAGAGCTTCTCGCTCTCATTGCCAGATTCGTTGATTTCCTTCTGGTTGATGAAGGTGTCGAGAGCGACTGCAGTCTTGCCGGTCTGGCGGTCGCCGATGATCAGCTCGCGCTGGCCGCGGCCGATCGGAACCAGCGCGTCGAGCGCCTTCAGGCCGGTCTGGACCGGCTCATGAACCGACTTGCGCGGGATGATGCCCGGCGCCTTCACCTCTACGCGGCGCCGCTCGGTGTACTCGATCGGACCCTTGCCATCGATTGGATTTCCGAGCGCGTCGACGACCCGGCCGAGAAGGCCCTTGCCGATCGGAACGTCGACGATCGTGCCCGTCCGCTTGGCAGTTGAGCCTTCCTCGATCTCGGCGTCCGAGCCGAAAATCACGACGCCGACATTGTCGGCTTCGAGGTTGAGGGCCATGCCCTTGGTGCCATTGTCGAACTCTACCATCTCGCCGGCCTGGACGTTGTCGAGGCCGTAGATGCGGGCGATTCCGTCACCGACGGAGAGAACGGTCCCGACTTCGGAGACCTGCGCTTCGGCGTCGAAGTTCGCGATTTGGTCGCGGATGACGCGGGAGATTTCAGCGGCGCGGATGTCCATGGTTCTTGCTTAGCCTTTCATCGCCTGGGCGAGACGGTTGAGTTTGGTACGGATGGAGGCGTCGATTTGCTGGCTTCCCAGCTTCACGATGATTCCGCCGAGGATGTCGGGATCGACCTGAGCGTCGATGCTGACGTCGCGTCCTGCGCGAGTGCGGAGCTGTTGCTTGAGCGCCGCGAGCTGGTCGTCATTGAGCGGGCGAGCGGTGATCACGTCCGCGGTCGTTTCCCCGCGATGCTCCGCGGCAAGACGGCGAAAGGCGCCGATCACGGCGCGAAGCTGGTTCTTGCGGCCGTTCTTCGCGAGGACGCCGACGAAGTTGGTCGTGATCGGATCGAGACCGAGCTCGGACGACAAAGCGGCGAATGCCTTGCCGGTTTCTTCACGAGAGACGAGCGGGCTCGTCACCAGCTCGTTGAAGTCCTTCGAATCGACAAGTGCCTGGCTCAATGCCTCGAGGCTGTTGCCGACTGATTCGATCTGGCGCTGCTCACGCGCAAGGTCGAACAGCGCGGACGCATAGCGCCCCGCTAAGCTGGCTCGAATGCCGCCGGATGTCTCCACGCGCGAAAAGCTCCAGAAACGGAATATTGCCCCGATGCGAAAAACGGGGCGCCAAAACGGCTTGCGCCGGACGCCCCCATCGGTTGGCGCGGCCCCTAGCAAGGGGTGCGCGGCGATGCAACCGCCTGCTTTCGGTTTGACCGCAAGGCAGCGGAAGCAAGCCTTCGACATGGCGCGTAAAACTTGCGCATGACCTACCGAATCAAAGGGCTGGATCCGGCGCCCTACAAGCCGCTCTTCGGACTGTCGGACGACGAACTCGCCGAGCGCGGGATAGTACGGATGACCGTCACTACTCCGACCTTCCCGTGCCGAGTGAGCCTTATCGATCGCGAGCTCGGAGAGAGCGTGCTCCTGTTGAACCATGTCAGCCACGACGTGGCTAACCCCTACCGGGCGACGCATGCCATTTTCGTGGCCGAATCTGCGCAGGGACCGGCCGAGTTCATCGACACTGTCCCACCGGTGTTCGAGACGCGCATATTGTCTCTACGTGGGTTCGACGCAGACGGAATGATAGCCGACGCCGTTCTCGCCCAGGCCGGCGAAGCCGATCGCGCAATTCGAAAGCTGCTCGACAACCCGCAGATCGAGACCATCCACGCCCATAATGCGGTGCGCGGCTGCTTCTCGGCGAAGATAGAAAGGGCCTGAGTGATGGCACTTCTTGCAGCCAGAACCAACGCGTCTAGATCGGATGCCATGGCGACCATCGCCCGCCTCGATCCGGATACTGCCTGGGCGGCCTTCATGCGGCGCGACCGAAGCTGGGACGGGCGCGTGATCGGAGCTGTCCACACGACCGGCATCTATTGCAAGCCGAGCTGCCCCGCGCGTCGCCCCAAGCGCGAGAACGTGACTTTCTATTCGTCGATCGAGGAAGCGAGGGCAGCCGGATTTCGGCCGTGCCTCCGCTGCAAGCCGGACGAGGTGGGACGCGACCGCGAGGCTGTGGCTTCGGCAGTCGCGGTGATCGAGCAGGCCGAAGAGGCGCCGAGCCTTTCCGAGCTGGCCCAAGCGGTCGGCTACGCGCCGCACCATTTCCAGCGCATCTTCAAGCGCGACCTCGGCGTGTCGCCGGCGGAATATGCGCGCGGTTTGCGCAATCGCCGCACCGAGAAGGCGCTCAAGGACAACGAGCGTATCACTGATGCAGTCTACGACGCCGGCTACCAGAGCCCGAGCGGCTTCTACAGCGATGCAAAGGAGAGACTGGGCATGACTCCATCGGCGTGGCGCGACGGCGGGCGGGGTGAGACGATCCGCTGGACGACGTTCGACAGCCCGCTCGGCGAATTGTTCATCGCCGCGACTTC